>JALWEA010000534.1 GCA_027039465.1 Calditrichia bacterium
GATTTGAGGCGTTTTCGGTTTTAATATTGGCAATACCATTTGCAAAATGAATCGGATTACCCTATTTTAGTTTTATTAATTTAATAACGGAAGATGGTATGGACGCCAAGTACAACAGAAAAATTATTTGGATTTCCGTATTTGTAATTGCCAACCTGCTTTTATTTATCTATTTGTTGCACCCGGTTCAATGGTTTTCCGCACGCGGCAAAGAAGTCAAATTGTTTTATGTGGACAACATTTCTGACACGCATCGATTGTTAATCGAAAAATTTAATCGGGAGTACAAGGGAAAAATAAAAGTTATTGCCGTAAATTTACCGTTTGAAAAGTTCACTACCAATGAGCGTAAAGAAATGTTAGCCCGATCGTTGCGTAGTAAGAGTGAACGAATCGACGTTTTTACGGTAGATATTATCTGGACGCCACGTTTTGCCAAATGGGGCGCTTCGTTGCAGCCGTTTTACAGTGATGCCGATTTGGCTGAGTTTATTCCGCAATCCTTACAAACCTGCTATCATAATCAGCGTTTGGTTGCCGTACCTTTCTATCTTGATGTCGGGTTGTTGTACTACCAAAAAGGCCTTTTGCGCCAATTGCCGGATTACGACGCTCTAATTGCCAAGATAAGAAAGGGATTGTCCTGGCCGGAAATGATTGCGATCGGGCAAAGATTAAAAAAAGATGATCGTCCGATATTTTTATTCCCTGCGGATAATTTCGAGGGCCTAATGTGCGTGTTTTACGAAACCTTGTCGCCGTCCGATATTCAAACCATGTTTTCGGGATATAGTGTTCGTTTGAATATTCCCGTTGCCAGGCGAGGCCTACAACTATTGTACGATTTTATTCACCGTTACCATTTTACACCGCCACAAGTTTGTAATTTTGATGAAATTGCCTGCTACAATTGGATGTTGGAAAAAGACGGTCTTTTTTTACGTGGTTGGCCCGGTTTTTGGTTGCGGGTTGATGATTACAACAGAACTCATAAGATTAAGCGTGAAATCGACATCGCTCCGATGCCGCATTTTAAAGGGCAGAATAAAACCGTTGTTTACGGCGGATGGAATTTCATGATTGCCAATAAATCCAAACACAAGCGCGAAGCGATTCAATTCATAAAATTTTTTCAAAGGCCCGAAAATCAAAAAATACTCTTCACGCACGGGGGCTATTTACCGGCCTTGAATTTGGTTTATCGCGATTCTTTGTTGCTTAGAAAACATCCTGAAATCAACGTATTGCGCAAGATTTTGCAAAACGGGCAATTCCGTCCCATGCGCGAAGACTACACACGTATTTCGGATATTATGTCGTTCTATTTTAGGAAAGCACTCATCGGAGAAATCTCCGTGCAGGATGCATTGAAAGAAGCTGAAAAAGCCATTAATTCGCAAAGCATCAATTTAAAATAAATGGTGCAAAATGAGAAAAAAACTAACCGAACCTTTAAAGAAATATCATTTTGAATGGAAACATTTGTTAGTGCTTTTTATTGTCCTGATTATTTTCCAACTGATTGTTTCCTTCATTAATAAAGCATCGTTGGCCAAGTTGATTAATGAAACGCAAAATTGGTACAAATTGGATTCCGCGGAGAAACTAGCCAACCTAACGACCACTTCCATCGAGTTGCTCATCGAAACCAATCCGCCGTCCGCCCGCTATTCTCCGGCACAGGAAAAGAATTTGATTCAGGCATTTAATATTGTATTCTCACAACAAATATTACAACAGAACGTGCAGAAGGTCTGTTTGGTCGGGCGCTATCATGACGTTTATTTTGCTATTGACAACGGTCAGGATCTTTTTGATTTCTTTTATCGAAAACATCCGAATCCCAATTTGGTCCTCAATCGGGAAGCCAAAACCATTAATCTGTATCGTAAAATGGAAAAAGACTTAAGGGAAAAAGAACAAATTATGAGTTTACGCAGCGGTGAATTCTTTCAGGTATTGGTACCGTTGGCACCGCGCGGTGAATACATCGGTGCGCTTTACATGCGCATCAAACCGGATTTTGGTTTCATTGCTCAACAAATCACATCCAATTACGATGAAACAGCTCTGATCTTTTCTTTTTTGATTTTAGCCGGATTGTTGGCCATGTTTTACATTTCGGCTTACACCGTACGAGAACGCGACGAGGCGCAAAAATTACTTTTTAAAGAGCGCGAAAAATATCTTAAAGAACACATTGCTCACCAAAAGGAAGCGTTATTTACCAAGCGTATTTACCATACCCATCACAAGGCTGAAAAAATAATGGGATTCATTAAAGAAGATTTGCGCGAATTGAATGAACAAAATATCGATTTGGTTAAATTCCGCACCACCAAATACGCCAATTTTATCAGTCGCGTAATTTACGATATGAAATGGTATGACCCGCCTTTACAAACCATTCGCAGCCCTTATT
>JALWEA010000535.1 GCA_027039465.1 Calditrichia bacterium
TACCCCTGAAGGACGCTTAATAAAATCGACCTTTTTTAAAAACGTTTTAAAAATTTCAAAACGAAATTTGGGCAACGGCCTGTATTCATTTCCCGTAAATCCGTACAAAATTTTTTCTTTTAACAAACGCTCCAATATCACCAATCCCAATCGTTCTCTGCCCTGCCATGCATCTTTATTCGCCAATAAATCCGCCAAATCACTGTCCTTCGTGATGCCGCTCAAGTGTTTTAAGAAATTGACCATTCGCGCCAAAATAAAAAGCGTGTAAACCACATCGCGATCGTTCGGATTTTTACTCAAGCCCAATGACGTCAGCCGTCCCAAAACCCAATAAGGTTTCTTAAAAAATCCTGAATTTCCGATAGGCATTTCCGAGGTAAAATAGAAAGGGGAAACTCCGATCGTCAATGGCAATCGACTCTGATAAATCAAAGTTTGTAGCATGGAAGACATCGTGTCGCCTGGCAGTCCGAGAATCTGATAAGAAACCACTTTCATTTTTAATTGATCGGCAAATTCCACCGTCTCGCGAAACTTGCCAAAATGATAGGGACGTTTTAGGCGGCGCAAAAGATTTTCATTTACGCTGACCAAACTAATATTCAAATCCCGGAAACCGGCGGCCCGCATTTGCAGTAAAATTTCTTTGGTCAGGCGGAAATAGGCCACGCCATTCATGGCCATCAGACGAATATCATCACCCATAAATTCGGATTGCAAAGCTTCCGTTAGCAAACGCATCCGTTTTTGATCAAACGTCAGATTATCGTCTTCAAAATCAAAAGCTGTGTAACCTTGCGAGCAGCGCAGTTTGAGTTCCGCCATAATGTTTTCAACCGATCGCAAACGAAAATTCCGACCGAACGTTTGATGCACCGAACAAAAAGTACAGCGATACGGACAACTACGCGATGAAACCACAAAACTCAAATTCCGGCCTTGGTATCGGTAGCTCTGCGCTTTGAAATCCGAAAAATCAGGGAAAGGAATTTCGTCCAAATTAAAATTCTCTTCAGCAGTCGTAAACTTCAAAGTTCCGTTTTGTTTGAATCCCAAATTGGGCACGCTTTGCCAGTGCTTTTTACCCAACAAAGCATCCACAAAAGCGGCCATGGGACGTTCGCCTTCTCCGACAATCACAAAATCGACAAAAGGCAGCGAAAGCACTTCCTGCGGAACCGCCGACACATGCGATCCGCCCATTAATATCGGTACACGCAAGCGTTCTTTCAAAACCTTAGCTGTTTCATAAGCTTGAGGCGCATAAGCGCTGAACAAAGCCGAAATACCGACCAAATCAGGATTTAATTCCGCAACATCGCGAACAATAGCTTCGTACGATGCCCCGAAATGATAGTAATGATAAAAAGTCGAAAAAGGACTGCGATCCGCAAAAGGATAATACGGTTTAAGAAATGCCAATTCTTTAGGCCGGGCAATCGAATGCTTTCCATATCCGAAATTGTAATCGCGAACAATCACTTCAACTTCAGGAAAATTTGATTTTATAGTTGCCTTAAGATACGCCAACCCAATGGGCTGCAAACGTACGGAAGTTGTGTAAAAATCCTCGATCGGCGGCTGTATCAAAACAATACGCACAGGCTTCCCAGGTTAAGTCTTACTTTAATAACCAAAAGTAGAAACATTTTGCATTGTATGCCAATTAAATAGGTGTTCGGATAAAAAGTTGGCTTCAATTCAAGAGAAAACGTAAATTAACGTATGATTTGTAGTTTGAATAGAGAAAGTGCTTTTTCTACGCCGAGAAGGCACTGGCGAATTATTTAAAAATTTTCCTAAGTTCCGACTCCTATCCTTCCCTCCATGTTGCAAATCCCGAGCATCGGGACGCTTCGCAGGGAGGAAGTTAGAGGGGTGAGTAATAAAAATACGAGAATTGAATGAAACTCTATTTTAAAGTTTTAAGCTTTATTAAGCCCTATTGGAAAGGCCTGATTTTCATCCTGCTTTTCACGATTTCTTACGTGATTTTCAACAACCTTTCCATCTGGATTTCAGTGGATTTTGTGCGGCAATTATTCAGTCCGGAATTTGTCAACCAAACCGAACAAACCGTTCCGCTGAAAAAGGCGGCTCCCGATTCTTTGACTAAAGGAAAAGAAAAGGCGGCGCTGGATAAAATCTCCGCTTTAAAGAACACCGGAAACGGATTGTATCAAAAAATCAATAATGGAATCAAATCGCTTATTTTACGTAAAAACCGCTTCCGCACTTTGGAATTGGTTTGCTTAGCCATATTTCTGGCCTTCCTGCTAAAAAACATTTCCCAATATCTGCGCAAATTGTTGCTGACCTACATTCGGGTGCGGGTGGTTGTTGACATACGCAATCAGTTACATCGTAAATTACTGCGACTGCCTTTATCGTTTTACCATGCGCATCATAGCGGTAAATTAACATCCATTGTATTTAACGACGTAAATGCCATCCAAAATGTATTGAATCAAAGTTTCGGCAAGATCATTCTCTCGCCGTTGCAAATTTTGGCTAACATCATCATTCTTTTGATGATCAGTGTCAAACTTTCGTTGTACACGTTCATCATTTTGCCCGTTAGTTTTTACATCATTTACAAAATCGGCCAAAGCATTCGCCGTCGAAGCCGCCGTGTTTTTCAGCAAATTGCAGACGTTATGCTTTCCTTCCAGGAAGCGGTTTCGGCCATTACGATTGTCAAAATCTTTGCCAATGAAGAAAAGGAAGAAAAACGTTTTCGCCAAACCAATTATTTGTTTTTTAAGAAACTATTCCGCGCCGAACGTTTGAAAATTGCCACAACCCCGGTCAATGAAATTCTAATGGTTTTAACATTAATCGTTTTGTTGTGGATTGGCGGACGCATGGTGTACACGCATACCGGACTGCAGGCCGAAGACTTTGTGCGCTTTCTGGTTTTTTTATTCGCCATGTTCAAACCCATTCAGGAATTCTCCGGTGTCAATAACACCATTCAAACCGGCATGGCCGCGGCCGAACGGATAACCAATATTCTCGATCAACCCGAAGAGACCTACGACCCGCCGCAAGCCGTTGATTTAAATGAATTCAAGGATCGCATCTGCTACGAACATGTCTATTTTAAATACAATCCGCAGGATGAGTTTGGCTTGGAGGATGTTAACATCACCATTCGTCACGGAGAAACCGTGGCTTTTGTCGGCCATAGCGGAGCGGGCAAAACTACGGTGGTCGATCTGTTACCGCGATTCTACAATGTGGACAAAGGCCGCATCACCATCGACGGTATTGATATTCAACGGATTAAGTTACATTCTCTGCGCCGGATGATCGGGCTGGTAACGCAGGAAACCGTTTTATTTAACGATACCATTCGTGCCAACATTGCCTACGGCGTTGAAGACGCCGACGAAGAGGCCATTATTAATGCGGCCAAAGCGGCCAATGCCTGGGAATTCATTCAAAAATTTGATTTGGGTTTGGATACGCACATTGGAGAACACGGCATCAAACTATCGGGAGGTCAAAAGCAACGTTTGGCCATTGCCCGCGCCATTTTAAAAAACCCACCGATTCTGATTTTGGACGAGGCTACATCTTCTTTGGATACCGAATCGGAGCGTCTGGTTCAGGAGGCCATTGAAAAACTGATGAAAAACCGTACCGTGTTAGTCATTGCCCACCGCCTGTCCACCATTCGCAACGCAAATAAAATTGTGGTCATGGACGGCGGGCGCGTTGATCATATCGGTTCGCATCAGGAGCTCTACCGTAAAAGCGCCATTTACCGCGTTTTGTACGATAATCAACTCTTGGCCGGACAAGAAGCCCAGGCCGATGCTTCCGCATTATTAATCGAGGAAAAGGCTCAAAATGATTCGTAAATATATTTTTCCCGCTTTTGTTTTTTTGTTTTTTCTTTTTTTATTGTCTCCTCAGGCAGCCCGAACACAAGCTCCGACTGACAGTCTTCAACTCGATTCGTCAAAAGTCCTGCCCTTTAAAGTCGGAGAACGTTTGGTCTTTAAATTACGTTATGGGTTCGTAAAGGCAGGCGTGGCCGAGATGAAAGTAATGTCCAAAAAGAGAGACGGTGACTGCGAAGTTCTGCATATTCAATCCACCGCGCGAAGTGTTGGCGCCTTTGACTGGTTCTACAAAGTACGCGACATCGTTAACGTTTATGTGGATCCGCAAACGCTTTACCCCACTCATTTTGAGAAACTTCTGCGCGAAGGCGGTTACATAGCCGATACGTTTGTTGATTATTTCAGGCAAGATTCTTTGGCCAAAGTAACCTATATTCGTTACAAAAAGAAAAATAAAATTCGCAAGAAAGAACAATACGAAGTTAAAATCCCAGGTCGCGTTTTTGATGCGCTTTCTGCATTTTATGTGGTTCGTACACTAACTCTGGAACCAGGCGAACCGGTATTCATTACTAGTCTTGAAAAGAAGAAAGTTTACAAAATCAAAATCAAGGTTTACCCCAAAGAAATTATTCATGTCAAAGCGGGTACGTTTCGTTGCATCCGCATCGAACCGTTGATGTCCGGTGACGGTATATTTAAACATGAAGGAAAATTAAATATTTGGTTAACCGATGATCAATATAAAATTCCCGTACAGATGACAACCAAAGTTATTGTCGGGCACATTACGGCCGAATTGGTCAAAATGGAAGGCGTACCGCAGCCCATCCCCGCTCAAATCAAATAGTTTATTTTGAGACACGAAACCACGGCTAAGGTTATGGATTAATTGGGAATTAGGAACTGGGAATTGGGAATTGGGAATTGGGAATTGGTTGAATTGTTGAGTAGTAAGGTAATTAAGGGTTAAGAGTTAAGAGTTAAGAGTAAAATCGTTATTCGTGTATTCGTTATCCGTTAATCGGGAATTATTGTTTGGGTAGCCGATAATGTGCGCCTGCTGTTTGATGTGATTCCCCGGCCTGTCATTCTTCGTTCCAAATTAGCTACGGATGTAAGAATTTTTTCGTTAAGCAACAATTACTCAGCAACCCGCCCACGATCATGCGTGCCGATGGGCAAACAATCGCTTCAATGCCACAATTCACCAAACACTCACAGCTATTTAGGCACCCTTCCATGCGTTAGCAGGGAAGGGAGGGGGATGGGTCGCAAAAGCATGGCAATCCTTTCCACAGTTCACTGCCGTTGCTGCTTAAGAGGAGATTCTTCGCTACGCTACCTACTACTACTATTGACATATTAAGCTCATATAGTCATTATTTAGACCCATACACTTCTTCCATACTATCTCCCAAGGCTCGGAATTTTTAACATAAAGGGGGGCCCATGTAGTTGTGGACTTTTATTTTAGTGTTTGAATTTCTAAATTGTGCGCCTGCCAATTCAATTGACTGCCTTTGCTATGTTTAGACCCCCTAAATCCCCCTTGCAGGGGGACAAAAAATCGTTTGTAAAATTGTGCTCAATACCTAATATTGTGGCAGTTCAGTATTTGTTTCCTCTCCAAACCGCTGAATTAACTTCTAACCGGGCAAAATCATTCGTGCCGTTTTGCGTCCCCTTATGAGGGGGACAACAGGGGGTGGAAAAAATAAATGTCGCTGCCTTAATAATCCATGGCGCCAGCCGTGGTTCAGTTCCTCGCAATTACAGGCCTTAACGAACAACGATTCCAACCGTTAAACCATTCAACCATTCAACTTTTCCACTCTTAACCCTTAACTTTCTCCCTGCTCAACCCACCAAATGCTTGGGAAATCTTCGCGATGCCAGGTAACCGGTTTAATCCTCAGATCTTCGGCGCCTTGCGCTTACGCCGATAACGCTGAAATAAGGCAGGATCCAATTGTTCCATGTACGTTTCCTGATCAAGGATGATTCTCGGATTGTCCTTGATGAAATGGCGAGTGTATTCGGCCACAAAAAGGCAGCGTACAAAATGACGGTAGCGTTCGGCCGTCGTGTATTTTACGCGGATGATGCGTTCATTCTGTTCCTTCTGCACCATTAATCTGTAAAAGCGTTCGTCTTCATCGAAAACCAAGAAGTTGCGATACCAGGCTTCGAACGGCAACAACCAGGCGGCCGCATTCTTCCGTCCCGTTTCCGAAAACAAACGCCCGAAAAGCAGTTTAAACTGAGACAAATACAAATCATCTTCGTACAATTGGTCGGCCGCTAAAAATAAATTTTCCGTCAGCAATGCAATGGCCGAGCGCTGTTCCCCCACTTCCAAATACACGTGACCTAAAAAAATGCGCCCTTCCACGCTCTCAAAATTTTGCCGCAAATATTCGGTCAGCATTTGACCGGCCTGTTCGTAATTTTGCAACAAATAATTAAAAATACCGTGAAACAGATAATCCGTTTTGTCCTGATCGGCAAACTGTGCCAAATAAATCTTTTTAAACAAATTCAAAAACAAATCATACGTGTAGCGATGGATTTGTCGTTCCAAAAAACGTTGCCGGATTTTGCGAAAAGCCGTAAGTAATTTAAGGGATGTATTGATTTTGGTAACGTCCGTTTCCTTTAAACTGCGCTGAATTTCACGAATAATCTGCCCGTATTCGATTTTGGCCGTAATCCGATAGTACGATTCCCATTTTTTCAACGCATCGTCGAACCGATAATCAAAAAAATGCTGTTCCGCTTCATGCAATAAAGAATCAAAACGATCCCAAAGAGTAGCCATGCGACTTTCCTTTTGTTCATTTCAATCCGAAAGATACCTTTAAAATCGATTTTATTCAATAAAGGAAGAAAAAGATTTTTATTTTTGAAAATTAATAATGCGGTTACGACCCGAATTTTTAGCCTGATACAAAGCGAGATCGGCCTGATGAATGATTTGTTGTGGCGATTCGACTTGTGTGGTATCGGAAACTCCGGCGCTGAAGGTAATCCTGATTTCCACATTGTTTACCTTGATCGTCATCTTGCGGGCCAAATCCAATAAACGCTCCACGAACAAATGCATTTTTTCGGCATTCATGTGCGTTGAAATCAGGGCAAATTCTTCGCCGCCGTACCGGAAGGCAAAATCCTGATCTTTACGGAGATTGCGTAACAGCAAAGCCGAAAGTTCCTGCAAAACTTTGTCGCCCGCTTCGTGCCCGTAGCGATCGTTCACCTTTTTAAAATGATCGATATCCAGAATGGCAAAAGAGAAACCGTCATTGGTGGTCAGATATTGGTGCCACAAATTTTCCATGATGGTATTCATCGAACGTCGATTTAACAGTTTCGTTAACGAATCGGTTTGGGACTCCAATCGCATTCGCTCATTTTCTAACAATAAATCGGAGGCAACGCTACTAAGTGCGCTCAGCTTATTCACCGGACGGATAATACTCTGAAATCTGCGATTGGCTTTGATTAAATACGTTTTTAACTGATCGTGCTCCAAAGGTAAATGCAACAAATAATTCACATGCGCTTTATTAATGGCCTGTTCAAAAGTTTGCAAATCAGTGGA
>JALWEA010000536.1 GCA_027039465.1 Calditrichia bacterium
CCCCCGGGTGCGGGCACCGAACTTCCCTTGGCGTCAAGCCAGGCGCCGCTTTTATACCTGATAATTTTCGTTAATCCTTTTTTTGCCCTGGAGGCGTAGCCCCCGGCCATGGCCACGTAATCTTTTAACTTGGCCCCTTTAATGTACGGATAAATACCCGGATTCCGCACGGCGCCCGAAACCGTTACCGCCATTACTTTGGCGGGAATAATAATGCGATCGCCGTTTTGCAGAAAAAAATCGTGCCGGGGATTTGTTTCATCCAAAACGCCGCTAAAATCAACCTGCAAAATTTGCAGATTCTGGCGATAGAAATCCTTAATATAACTCATATCCGAGGTGGGCATTTCCTTATTCGACGGATTTAACCTGCTTATGATTTCAATGCCCTTTTCAAATTTTTTGTCCGGTTCGATTTTACGTTGAACAAAAGCAAGCTGAGGCGCGGCGTCCTTCGTAAACCCACCGACCCATTGAAGCACTTCGGAAAGGCGGGTTTGTCCTTCAACTATCGGATAAGTGCCCGGATATTTGACTTCACCTTCCACCTTCACAAATTTCTGCTCACGATTTCTCATTTTGGCCCGGGCAAAAATTTGATCACCGGATTGTAACTGAAAAGAACTATCACGAGGAAAGCGCAAAATACGACGAAATTCATTCGTATTATCCCGGCGATAAACTTCAATCCGCGCAGAGTCGGCCGCAGGCAACAATCCTCCGGCCAAGGCCAGAATAGTCCCCAGACGATCACCCGGAACATATTCGTAAATGCCGGGACGCCCTACCTGTCCGCCAACGACAAGATTACTTTTAATCGAGTCTCTGAAATGTACAAATATGACATCATTTGTTCGTAAAAGCGGATTCTGGCGGATGTCTCCCATCCTGAGGAATTTAAGCAAATCATAACGGGTGCGTTTTTGATTGTGAATAACATCAACGCGCCGTACCGAAACCCGGCTCAAAAGTTTGGCTTTGGTAGTATCGGCCCGATAAGCAACCACCACCTTTTGAATGGCGTCCACCAAACGATCGGCGGAAGTTAATTCCAACGGCACCACCGGCTGCAAGGCACCAATCAAAGAAATGCGCACCTTGTGAATCTTTGCCAACGAAACATCTATTTCATTGGTTTTGTAAAAGTCTTTTAAATGTTTAAAGATTCTCTTTTTGGCCTCTTTGAGCAGCAATCCGCGAACATTCAATGCGGACACATCAGGGAAAATCAGCAAGCCGTCCGCCGAAACCGTAACGTTGAACAGTTTAATATCCGGCCCCTTCACATCCACACGAATGTAAAACTCATCGCCGGAATCGACCCGGTACTCGTTTTCATCAATGGCCGTTACCAAATTTCCCGTTTCCAAAGTCGGTTTTTTGGGTGTTTGTTGCGTTAACGAAAATAAAGCGGACAAAGACTGATAATCGGGCAGACTGTTTTGCTGTTGCGCCATTAACGGAGTTAACAATAAAACTGACAACAAAAATGTAACTAACCGTATCATACGGGAAATTCTCAAACTTCGAACAAAAGTTCCCATTACCTTCCGCCTAAAGCTTTTCGTTTAAAATACGGACAATTCGTTCGGCCGCTTTACCGTCCCACAATTCAGGAATTTGCCCTTTTTTAGCATTCCCGTCAAGTACTTTTTGCGCCTCCGCAATAATGCGTTCCGTATCGGTGCCAACCAACACATTGGTACCCACCTCCACCGTAATCGGCCGTTCCGTATTTTCACGCATGGTAATGCAGGGGATGCCCAAATAGGTCGTTTCTTCCTGAATGCCGCCGGAATCGGTTAAAACCAATTTGGCATTGTGCAACAAACGCATAAAATCCAAATAGCCCAACGGCTCGGTCAAACGCAAATTGCGCATCTTTTCCACTTTTTCGCGCAGTCCCAATTGATCAATCATTTTTTGTGAGCGGGGATGTATCGGAAAAATCAGCGGTATCTGTTTTTCTATGACTTCAAAAGCGTTCAATAATTTCAAGAAATTTTCCTTGTTGTCCACATTGCTCGGTCGATGCAAGGTAATAACGCCGTATTCACGGGGCTGCAATCCCATATTTTCCAAAATCGGAGATTTGGCCGCCATCGGTTCAAAATAAATCAGCGAGTCGATCATCACATGGCCGACAAAATGTACCTTGGAATCATCGATGCCTTCGTGCTTTAAATTTTCCAGGCCGCTTTTTTCGGTAACAAACAAAAAGTCCGATAGCACGTCCGTTACCAGGCGATTGATTTCTTCCGGCATACGCCGATCAAAAGAACGCAGGCCCGCTTCAACATGGGCGATTTTCGTGTGCATTTTGGCCGCCACCATGCTGCAAGCTGCGGTCGAGTTCACATCACCGACCACAATCACCAAATCCGGCTTTTCCTTTTGCAAGACTTCTTCGAAAGCCATCATCACTTTGGCGGTTTGCACGGCATGCGATCCGCTGCGCACATCCAGATAAATATCCGGCTTGGGCAATTGCAAATCGTCAAAAAACAGCTTGGACATGCGTTCATCGTAATGCTGTCCGGTGTGCACCAACACCGGTTTGATATTCGGATATTTGGCCATCTCCCGTTGAATCGGGGCAATTTTCATAAAATTCGGCCGTGCACCGACCACGTTAATAATCTTAATCACTGTGCCGCCTTTTCATTTATCGGTTGCTTTTTCGAGGTATTTTTATTGGTTGCATGATTTCCATTGCGGGCCGTTTTACCGTTTCGTCTTTGATGATTACGCGTATTCTTCTGCGCCGAGCTTCTGCCTTCGCTTTTCAGCTTTTGCAGCGCGTTGCGGGCGGCCAACTGCTCCGCCTTTTTTTTGCTGCTGCCGATTCCCTTGGCCAACCAACGGTTGTTGACCTTAACCCGAATGACGAAACGTTTCTTATGATCCGGGCCGCTCTCCTCAACGATTTGATACAACGGATTGCCCCAACCGTTCGCCTGCGCTAATTCCAGCAATGCCGATTTGTAATTAAAATATTGTTTGTAGTTCAACAGCCGATCCCGATTCCGGATCACAAAACGCTCCACAAAACCTTTGGCCGCTTCGATGCCACCGTCAATGTAAATGGCGCCTAAAACCGATTCAAATAAATTCGCCAGGTTATTCAAGCGACTGCGGCCGCCGGTTTTTTCTTCGCCCTTATCCAAAAGCAAATATTTGCCTAAGCCCAATTCCTCGGTAATTTGGGCTAAAACCGGACGAGATACCAAAACGGAGCGTTTTTTGGAAAGTTGCCCTTCGTTTTCTTTATCGTAATAACGATAAAGATGTTCGGCAATAATCAAATCCAAAACCGCATCGCCTAAAAACTCCAACCGCTCGTTGGATTCCCTGCTGTTTTCGTGTGTTACGTTTAAAAAGGAACGGTGTTTGAAGGCTTGAAAAAGTAAATGTTTGTCTTTGAAATGATATTTTAAACGTTCTTCGATTTCATCAACGGGAACGGGGAAAATATCTTTTTCCTGTTTATGAAATCCAATCCTTTGTAAAAATTTTTCAATCATCACAATCCCGATTCAAAATTCGATGTTTCCGTCGCACCAAAAGCAGTAGTCACGCATAAAATACACAAGATGTAAAAATAAATATCCGAATCGCCATCGACGCATAAACGGGGAACGATCAGGTCAATAATTGGCCTGTTAAAATGAAAGCGCCTCCGCCAAACGGCAAGTCGGTCTGCATTATCCGAGTTACTCGAACTCTTTAACGCATAAGGTAACATTATGGCCGCCAAAGCCGAATGAATTGCTAAGGACGGCGTGTACCTCTTTTTCGATAGCCTTGTTAGGTACGTAGTTCAAATCGCATGCCGGATCGGGGAACTCGTAATTTACCGTGGGATGAATTTTATTTTCGTTGATGGTTTTAACGGAAACAATCAACTCCAGAGCTCCCGAGGCGCCCAACAAATGGCCGGTCATGGATTTGGTGGAACTGACGCTTAATTCATAGGCATAATCGCCAAAAACGGTTTTGATAGCTTCGGTTTCATTTTTATCATTAAAATAGGTCGAAGTGCCGTGGGCATTAATGTACTGAATATCCGTGGGTTTCAAATGCGCATCGTTCAGGGCTTGCTTCATGGCCCGAACCGCGCCTTCACCGGCGGGGGCCGGTTGGGTAATATGGTGCGCATCGGCGGTAAAGCCCACACCCGCCATTTCCGCGTAAATTTTGGCACCGCGGGCTTTGGCGTGTTCCAATTCTTCCAAAATGACAATACCGCCGCCTTCGCCTAATACGAAGCCGTCCCTCTTTGCGTCAAATGGTCGACTGGCTTTATGGGGTT
This sequence comes from Calditrichia bacterium, assembly GCA_027039465.1. Taxonomy (GTDB): domain Bacteria; phylum Calditrichota; class Calditrichia; order Calditrichales; family Calditrichaceae; genus Caldithrix. The sequence goes on from JALWEA010000536.1 coordinate 4,313, forward strand.
CATCATTGCGGGTGGAAATCGCCTTCATGGCGTTGAATCCGGCGATTCCGCTTGGGACAATGGCTGCCTCGGCGCCACCGCAGACAACAACATCGGCGTCACCATATTGAATGGTGCGCATTCCGGTGCCAATACTGTGGCCGGCTGTAGCACAGGCAGAAACCGTCGCAAAATTCGGGCCTTTCAAATTGTATTTAATGGAAATATACCCGGCGGCAATATCGATGATCATCATGGGAATAAAAAACGGGCTCATGCGCGTCGGCCCTTTGGTAACCATCTTGGTGTGCTCGTCTTCAAAAGTCAACATGCCACCGATACCCGAGCCGACAATTACCCCGATGCGATCACGATCTTCTTTTTCCAGATTAAGGCCGGAATCTTTAATCGCCTCTTCCGCAGCGACCATTGCAAATTGCGTAAAACGATCCATGCGCCGCGCTTCCTTGCGATCAAAATATTTCAAGGGATCGAAGTTTTTAACTTCACCCGCGATTTTTGTGGTAAAATCCGTCGTATCAAATAAAGTGATACGATCAATTCCGTTTTTACCGGCCAATAACGATTGCCAGGTTTCTTCCACACTATGTCCGACCGGAGAAATCAATCCCATTCCGGTAATTACGACCCGTCTTTTGCTCATACACTAAACCCCAATTAATCTACCTACTACTTTTAGCATTGTGTTTCCTGTAAATTACTTCATCCGGTTCATCTTAAACCGTAAAACCGCCAAAAACTTAATAAAGCAAGAAGCAATCTCCAAGATTTAAAGATTGCTTCTTACCGCTGGATTCAGCTCGTATTCTAATTTTCTTTTTCGGCTAATTTTTGTTTAAGATGTTCGATAGCATCGCCGACCGTACGCATTTTTTCAGCTTCGTCTTCCGGGATAGAAATTCCGAACTTGTCTTCGAAAGCCATAACCAATTCTACGGTATCCAGACTATCTGCTCCCAAATCATCGATAAAGGAAGCTTCAGGGGTCACTTGCGATTCATCAACACCCAATTGCTCCACAATAATCTCTTTAACGGTTGCTTCGACGTCCATACGTTTTCTCCTTGTTAGTTTTACGTTTGGTGTATTAAATTCCTAAAACACATTTTGATTTTTAATTGATTTAAAATCAGTAATCACGCAAAAATCCTGCATTTTTAACTGATTTTTTAGTGCCCGTTTAAATTTCGTTAATTATAACCAAATTTGGTTAACGACGCAAATCGCATCGCGTATTTTACATCACTAAACCGCCGCTAACAATTAACGTTGTCCCGGTAACATACGAAGCCGCATCGCTGGCTAAAAACGCAACCACGTTAGCCACGTCTTCCGGCGTTCCACCGCGTTTGAGCGGAATTTGCGAAAGATATTCTTCTTTGACCTTATCCGGTAATTTCTCGGTCATTTCCGTAATAATATATCCGGGCGCCACGGCATTTACCGTAATGTTTCTCGGGCCTAATTCGCGAGCCAAAGCTTTGGTAAGTGCAATCACCCCCGCTTTGGAAGATGCGTAATTGGCCTGACCGGCCGTTCCCAAAATTCCGCTGACCGAAGCAATGTTCACAATGCGCCCCGTACGTTTTTTCATCATATATTTGGCAGCGGCCTGCGAACAAAGAAAGGTGCCTTTTAAATTGATATTCAAAACCATGTCCCATTCGTTTTCTTTCATGCGAATAGCCAAATTGTCACGCGTGATGCCTGCGTTGTTCACCAGCACATCCAATCTACCGAAGGCATTCACCGTTTCGTTAATCAAACGTTCGGCATCTTCGGCCTTGGAAACATCGGCCACAATCACCAGTGCTTTTTGCCCCAGTTCTTCAATTTCTTTAGCTGTCTGCTCGGCCACATCCTGTAAAATATCCGAAATAACCACGTCGTAACCGTCTTTGGCGAATTTCATCGCTATGGCTTTGCCAATGCCACGGGCCGAACCCGTTACAATTGCTACTTTACTTTCACCCATTGCTCTCTCCCAATGCTTTTATTTGTTCCACGGTTCCTATTGGTTTACACGGAACCTGACGATTTATGCGCTTTAAAAGGCCCGTTAAAACCTTGCCCGGACCAATTTCGTAAAACTGTTCAAAGCCGTCAGCGATCATATTTTCCATACTTGTTTGCCACAACACCGGGCTGGTAAGCTGTTTAAACAGATTCTCACGAATTTCATCGATCTCCGTTACCGGCCGGGCATGAACATTGGTGTAAACGGGAACCGCAGCCTTTTTTATTTCCGTTTCCTTTAATGCCTTTAACAAACCCTCCTGAGCATCCAGCATCAAAGGACTGTGAAAGGCACCCGAAACCACCAGCTCAACCGCTTTACGAGCGCCCATCTCTTTGGCAATTTCAATGGCTTTACGCACGGCTTGCACATCGCCCGAAACGGCAATTTGTCCCGGTGAATTAAAATTTGCAGGCTGAATAACACCGAATTCCGATGCTTTAGCGCAAACTTCGTTAACCTGTTCTTCCGTAAAGCCGATGATAGCGGCCATCGTTCCCGGATGCTTTTTACCGGAATCGAACATGAGTTGTCCGCGCATTTGCACCAATTTCAGACCGTCTTCAAAAGAAAGGCTGCCTGCGGCAAACAAAGCGCTGTATTCCCCGAGGCTATGCCCGGCAACACCCTGAGCCGTAAAATTGTATTCTTGTCTGAGCAATTCGTTAACAATAGCGCTGTGCACAAAAATGGCAGGTTGCGTAATGTAGGTTTGTTTTAGAGTTTCTTCCGGTCCGTCAAAACAAACTTTCTTCAAATCGAAGCCGAGAACATCATTGGCCAAATCGAAGTATTTTTTAGCCAGATCATACGTTTCGTACAGATCCTTACCCATGCCGACAAACTGAGAAGCCTGCCCGGGAAAAACAAAAGCTGTTTTCATGCATCCGTTCCTTATTTCTCTTCAATCTTAATGGGATTTTCCGGTTTGGGAAGGCCCCAGCGAAGCAGCGCGCTGCCCCATGTAAAACCGCCGCCGAAGGACGAGAACAACACCAAATCACCGACATCCAGTTTTCCCATTTGGTAAGCTTCCGAAAGAGCCAGCGGAATCGTCGCCGCCGTTGTATTGCCGTAGCGCTCGATGTTGATCATTACCTGATCATAGCTAATGCCGAGTCGTTTAAC
>JALWEA010000537.1:0-5912 GCA_027039465.1 Calditrichia bacterium
ATTTCGTTTAGAATCGGTTCCGTGAAATTTTTTCCATAGATTTCCATACCCCGAATATAACATATTTACCCCCCTGTGTCAAGTGTGTACCCGGCTCAGCTGCGCTTCGCAGGGAGGGGCCGGGGGTGGGTTAAAAAGATGGTATGTCAATAATAACGATGATCCCGCGAACCAGCGAGCGGGAGAGTGAAGCAATCCCCTCCAAACAGGCTGTTGAAAAAATAAATTAAAAAAACAAATACTTTCTGAATACCAAGACTCCAAGCCCTTCAAACCGTGTTTATCGATGTAAATCGGTGGCTAAAAACAAACGGCTAATCGGATTTCAACCGTTCGGCAAAACGGATGGCCGTTTGTACCAACTCGCTTACGCGCTGCTTAATTTCGAATGATCGGATTTCCGTCTCGCCAATTTCTTCCTCAAGCGCGTAAACAAAACGGGGAATGATCAAACACCGCGCATTGAACATCAGGGAGTTTAAAAACCCCATGCCCGCCATGTAGCTGTTTCGACCGCCGCCGCTTAGCATCAAACCGATAATTTTTTCTTCCCACGAAGAAACGGTTAAATCCAGTAAATTTTTACTAGCCGCATTCAATCCGTAATTATAAACCGGAGCAGCAACCAAAATAGCGTCCGCGCTTTGGATTTGCCGCTGCAATTCCCTGACCTGCGGATGATCGAACGACGGGCCTCCGTCGCAAAAAGGCAAATCATAATCCTGCAAATCGATAAACGCAACCTTCTTACCCGATTGCGAAAAAATACTTCTCGCGTAGCGCGCCAAAACACGACTTCGGCTTTGTTTATTAAGGCTGGAACTGATAATCAAATAATTCATGGACTTTACCTTTTCACGACCAAATGAATTTATTCCGAACGCAGCAAAGCGTTCCGATGCAACCCGATGGTTACCAACGCAAAAAAGGCTCCGATTCTTCCTTTAACCGGAGCCTTCTTCTTTTGAAATTAAAACGTTATTATTTCCCAATGCCGAAAATGCGTTTAAATACGAATCCGGCCATTCGCGGATTTTCTTTCAAGCGTCGGGTGGAGTAACCGTACCAATCGGCACCGAACGGCACGTAAACCCGTAAGCGATGCCCCGATTTAACGATAATATTGCGCAGTTGTTCATCCACGCCAAGGAGCATCTGGAATTCGTATTGTTCCGGTTTGAAATGGTATTTGTCAATCAAGCTCAAGCCGTGCCAAACCATTTTTTCATCATGGGTGGCAATGGCAGGATAACAGCCGTTCGCAAAAAGTTTTTCAAGATTGTATTTGTAGTTTTCATTAATAATGGCCATGTCTTTGTAGGCGATTTCACGCGGCTCCACATAAATGCCTTTGCACAACCGCACATTAGCCTTGTGCTGACAAAGTAAATTGATATCGTCAATCGTTCTGCGCAAATAGGATTGAATCACAATGCCCACGTGATCCCCGAATTCTTCCTTAAGACGAAGGTACATATCAATCGTGTCATCCGTGGCTGTATGGTCTTCCATGTCGATCCGCACGAAGTTATTTAATTTTACCGCTTCCTGCACAACCCTGCGAATGTTCTGAAAACACAAATCTTTGTCCACGAGCAAACCGAAATGCGTGGGTTTAACGGACACATTTGAATCCAACCCTTCCTTTTGAATGGCCTGTAGAATTTCAATGTACTCATCCGCGGCTTTAACGGCTTTTTCTTTGGAATCGGTGAATTCACCCAACAAATCCATGGTGGCCATAATCCCCTGGGCATTCAACTGCTTGACCACACGAACGCCGTCGGATAAATGCGGGCCTGCGATGTAAATTTTGGAAAAAAACTTAACAATGGGTTTGGGCACCAGCGGAAGACTCCAAACGATCATTTTATCGAACAAACTCATAACCACCTCGCCAGTTTCTAAATTCCGATTGAAATTGAATCCGCCGTAATTTACGGGCTTATTCGGACAGATTCAAATTGATGATCTTGTTTTTTTACAATGACTTAAACTTAAAAACGGCAGCTGTAAGGCGAACGATTAATAAATTCCGAAAAAATGCATATTTTTAAGCGAATTCATCTTGCGTCAATTTGCGGCGACACGGGACTTGGGTTTGATAAATAATAATCGGCTCAAAGGGAGGCCTTAATAAAATTACATTTGGCCCGGCCTCATTATTTATGCGCTTTGCTGTTTATTTTTTGTTGATTTTAAGCGTTGCCACTTCGGGCCATCGGGGTAAACTTGCCCGAGCAATGGGATTTTTTTGATTTCTTGCCGCCGATGGAATAACTTTGCTAAAAATATTTGCACAATATCGTAACATAAGGGGGGAGATGTCATGCGTTATTTCATCGTCTTTGTAACCGTCGCTTTGCTGTGGTTTGTTCAAGGCATGGCGGGCGTCATCCATGAAAGTAAAACCACCGTAAAATTTAAAGGCCTCGGCGAGTACACGACTCATGAAATTGTTTACATTCAGGGTTTAAAGCAGTACAAAGAAAGTTCTGGTAATTTTCAGGGTGAAGGCATGTTGGGACAAATGATGTCGGCAGCACTGTTCGGGGCGAAATCAAAAAGCGCCATCACCGATTTGGATGCCATGAAGATTTACGAGCTGTACAAAGAGAAAAAGCAATACCGCGAATTGCCGATTGAAAAAATCCAATTTAACGAGGAAGAAGAAGAGAATGAGCCTCAGGAAGCAGCCGAAGAAAATGAAGAGAACGAAGAAAGCAACATCAAAATCACCAGACAGGTATTGAAGGTCGTGCCCACACATAAACAAAAAACCATCAACAATTTTCCCTGTCAGGAATACCACGTGTTTTGGATTACCGAATGGGTGAATACGGAAACAGGCGAAAAGGGCAAAGACAGCCTGTTTACCGATGTTTGGACGACGGAAAAAACGGGAACGATAAACAAAGGCATGGACGAAGAACTGAATTTCCAAAAAGCCTACTTACAGAAAGTCGGTTTGGCAGCGGATTTTAATTCGCAATCCATTTTGGGCCTGAATTGGCTCAAGATGTTCCAAAACATGAAGCGCGGCCAATCCGGCAAAGCCGATTTTGACGAAACCAAATGGGCCAATGAAATGAAAAAAATCAAAGGTTACCCGGTGGTCATTGACGGTGAATTTTATGTTTCCGTAAGCGGTAAGAAAGGCGCAAAAAAAGGCCGCGGTAAGGAAAGTTTTGACATTAGTAATCCAAGCGGCATGTTTGGCAACATGTTTAAAAAAGCCATGAAGAAAAAAGTCAAACCGAAATTAAACAAACGCGAACCGGCCTTTGCCTATCACACCGAACTGCTTAAAATCGAGGTAAAAAATTTAAGCGGGGATAAATTCAAAGTTCCGGCAGGATTTCAGAGAATCGACTGATGGGAATTAACTTGCGGCTTTACGCAAGATTTGTCCGCGGATTATTAAGATAGTGACATGGATTTAGGGAAAAGAGTTAAGGGTTAAGGGTTAAGAGTTGAATGGTTGAATAGTGGATTGGGGAAAATCGTTATTCGTTATTCGGGAATCATTGTTTGTGCAGTCGGTTGTGTTCGCCCGTTAATTGATATGATTCCCAGTCCTGTCATTGCGAACGATCCCGTGAGCCTGCGAGCGGGAGAGTGAAACAATCCCTTCCAAAGCAGCAACGCCCATGAATAATGTTAGGGAATTCTTCATTTCGCTTCGATTCATTCAGAATGACGGCCCACCATAGGTCAATAGTAGGAGCGAGCTTAGTGAGAGATGGTGGCAAAAGTACCGGCAGCGGTATTTGTTTTTTTCACCCCCTGTTGCCCCCCTCATAAGGGGACGCAAAACAGCACGAAGATTTTGCCTGGTTCGAAGTTAATTCGGTGGTTTGGAGAAGAAACAAATACCGAACTGCCACAAAATTGAGTATTGAGCTCAATTTTACAAACGACTTTTTGTCCCCCTGCGAGGGGGATTTAGGGGGTCTAAACACAGCAAAGGCAGTAAATTGAATTGGCAGGCGCACAATTTAGAAATTCAAACACTTAAAAACTCCACAACGAGGTGGACACGCCTTTATTTTGAAAATTCCGAGCATCGGGAGATAGTACGGAAGAGAGTGTATGGGGCTAAATAGTGACCATGCGAGCCTAATATGTCAATAGTAGCGCAGCGAAGAATCTCCTTCAAATTAGTAACTGCCATAGGGAATTCTTCATTACGTCCCATTCCCGGAATCCAATCAGAATGGCAGCCATGTCAAATGTCAATAGAAAGTTAACCCTAGTGTGAACGCAGGGGCTAACACGGCAAGATTCGGAACGCTCAATTGCTCTCATTCACTTCTTTGTATTTTTGCACAATCATATCGCGTACTTTTTTCACTAATTTATTGCGTGTTTCAAAGGAGTACTCCGTCACATCCACAGGATCGAGAAAATAAACGTGAATGGATCCGCGATTTACATGGAATGATTTTTTCTTTAGAATGTTCACCGAGCCGGTGATAACCGTGGGTACGATGGGCAAACCCGATTTAAGCGCTAAAATGAAGCCGCCCTTTTTAAACGGTTTTATTTCACCGGATTGGCTGCGGGTTCCTTCGGGATAGATAATTACCGAAACGCCGTTCTGTAAAATTTTAATGGCCTTGTTTAACGATTCCCTTGCCTTTTCGCTATTCCCGCGGTCAATGGCAATCATCCCCACCGTGCGCATGGCCTGTGCAAATACGGGGATGCGAAACAATTCCTGTTTGGCAATAAACCGCATGGTACCCGGAATACTAACCACATGCGCCAGAATATCGTATGCGCTTTGATGATTGGAAATAAAAATATACGGCTGCTCAGGATTTAATTTCTCTGCCCCATGTACCGTAACCGTTACGCCCGAAACCTTTAAAATGCCCTTGGCCCACAAACGAATGATTTTGTTAACCGTCTTTGAAAACGGATTGAATAAGCCAAAAAAAATGGAAGCCAAAGAACAACAAGCGGTATGCACAATGGCAAAGATGAAAATCCACAACGTGCGTAGCATTTCAACCAATCCTATTCTTTGTATTTGCGTCGAATAATGCTTTGCCCGCCCATGTATTTACGCAAAGGCTCGGGAATAACAATCGTGCCTTCATCCGTCTGATATGTTTCCATGAGCGAAACCATCAAACGCGAAGTCGCCAATCCGGAACCGTTAAGGGTGTGCACAAATTGCGGCTTGGCGCCCTTTTCCGGTCTGAATCGAATATTCGCCCTCCGCGCCTGAAAATCTTCAAAGTTACTTACGCTTGAAGCTTCTAACCATTTTTGTTCATAAGGAGACCATGTTTCAATATCGTAGCATTTGGCGGCGGCAAAACTCAAATCGCCCGAACACAACAACAGCACGCGATAAGGAATTTCCAGCATTTCCAAAATATCCGTCGCTTCTTTCAGGAGTTGTTCGTGGCGCTCGTACGAATCTTCCGGACGCACAAAATTAACCATTTCCACTTTATTAAATTGATGCACGCGTAAAAAACCGTGGGTTTCTTTTCCGTAAGAACCGGCCTCACGGCGAAAGCAGGCCGAATAGGCCACATATTTAATGGGCAAATCATCGCCTTCCAAAATTTCATCGCGATGTAAATTGGTGACCGGTACTTCGGCTGTCGGGATTAAGAACAGATCGTCTTTCGGCGCGTAATACATGTCATCTTCCAATTTGGGCAACTGGCCGGTACCGAACATACTGGCGCGATTGGCCAAAAAAGGCGGAAAAACTTCGGTGTAGCCGTGCTTTTTGATGTGCACATCCAGCATAAAATTGATGAGCGCCCGCTCCAGTCGCGCGCCGTCGCCTTTGTAAACGGGGAAACCGCTGCCGGTTACCTTTCCGCCGCGCTTAAAATCCAAAATATCCAATCGTTCTCCCAGCTCCAAATGACTGAGCGGTTTAAAAT
>JALWEA010000537.1:5922-7443 GCA_027039465.1 Calditrichia bacterium
AAAATCAAATTCGGGAATTTTACCCCAGCGTTTCGTTTCCACATTTTCGCTGGCGTCTTTGCCGCGCGGTGTTGTTTTGTGCGGCATATTGGGAATGCGGCTTAGTTGATCAAAAAGTTCTTTCTCGATTTCTTTCAGGCGCTCGTCCAGCCGTTTAATTTCGTCGGAGATTTGCCGCGTGTGGGCAATGATGTCCGAGGCATCCTTGCCTTCCTTTTTTAGCTGACTGACTTTTTTTGAATTTTCATTGCGTTGCTTTTTCAGGTCTTCCGATTTGCGAATGATCTCGCGCCGTTCCTGATCCAGCTTCAGAACAAGATCCACATCGCCCATTTCACCTTTGGCCTGAATGCCTTCCTTTACCAGATCCGGATGTTCACGAATAAATTTTATGTCCAACATAATAAATCCTTTTAAGTTATTGATTTCTTCGCTTTTCGTATTTAAAAGAAAATCAAATTTAAGTAAGTACACTACCTATCGCAAGCCGCTGAAATAAGGGAAAAATTTTTCCCTTGCATTTACAACTTTTTTAGTTAAATTAACTGGTGTATTTTTTGTGAAATTTCCCAAATTAACCTTTAAGGAGGATTGGCCACTGACTTCACCTTGTTACCATTAACTTTTTAACTTATTTGGAGGTGTGTAACATGGTGAAGAATCCGCTCAAACCTCATATCCCCGATTCTGTCTTCCAATTTTTGATCGAACACAATTTATTGCGTGAAAAAGGCGTGCGTGATTACCAAATACGTCAGCGTTTCCGCGAATTGCGTCGTTCCCATTCCACCCAACAGGCGCTGGAAATTTTACAGGACGAATATCCCTACTTACAGTACGAAACCATTCGTAAAATCATTTACCAAAAGGTGGAACATCGTTCGCCGGAGTATTTTTATTTGTTTTAAAGAAAACAAGAAGCGGTCGTTTGTTGTTCATCCCCTGCTGTCTTCCTTTGAAGGGAGGCAAAACGGTTTGGAAGATTTTTTGCACGGCAAGAAGTTGATTTGCCATCACAACGTTCAGAATCGATAAACCAATCCGAAGCGTCCCAAACCAAAATATGGATGTAAGCGACTGCTTAAGGAGCCGCCGGCGTGTCGGCGATCGTAATTTACCACATAACTGCCCACACTGTAGCCGATCATTGCGCCGACGGCCACATCCGACAGCCAGTGTTTATTGTGGTAAATACGCGAGGCGCCTACCATGGCAGCGGAACCGTACCAAAAAATCTTCCAATAAATATTGTCAACCGATTTGGCCATCACGGTGGACACGGCAAAACTAACGGTAGTGTGACCGCTGGGCATGGCCTGATAATCGTTATTGGAGAATTGAAAGGGATGAAAAAACAAATGATTGCTTCCGGCGTAGGGTCGACGGCGCCCGACGAGTAATTTAATGGCACCGGTTATGGCCCCGGAAAATACGAATGCTTCGGTGGCATTGCGTCCCAATTTACGCAGCTTTTCATTGCCCACCAAAGCCCCGTAGCCGTACAATCCCCATGTAAAAATC
>JALWEA010000538.1 GCA_027039465.1 Calditrichia bacterium
ATTTCAGTCTTTTTTCAAATGGTTTTTTGCTTGTTTAATGAATTCTTTGGCATTGGCCGCTTCATTCGAATTCGGATATAATTTTACGACCTTATTCCACGTTTTAACCGCTTGCTCTTCCTGCCCCATGTTAAATTGAATGACGCCTTTATTCAGCAAGCCCAAAGGATGATTGGGATTAATTTCCAAAGCTCGATTCATAAAATAAAGCGCAGAATCCAATTTGCCGATATTGAAATAGGCAACGCCCAAATCAATAACCGCTTCGATATCCGCTTTATGGTTTTGCTTTAAGGCCTTTTTGTAATTTGCAACGGCCAAATCAAAACGATTGATATCAAAATAATTATTTGCCAACTCAACCAGCAAATGATAATCATTAGGCGAATTCTTTAAAGAATCTTTGATCGCCTGAATGCGCTGCATTTTTTCCATACTCGGATGATCTGCCGGGAGTTCGCTTTGCTCGGTAGTGCCCTGCTGCCGAACTTTGGCTACTTTCTTTTCAACAATCTCGGAATTATGCTTTAAAATTAAAAGAACGACAAACAAGGCAAAAAGCAGAACCAATGTTAAAATCAGGTAAGGATTGGTACCGCCTTTTTTAACAGCGTGCGGGGCATCCTTTTGCTTTTTGGGGCCGGATGGCAATTTAGCACCGCAATTAATGCAAAATTTTGCCGAATCTATATTTTCCGTACCGCATTTCGGACAAATAATAGCGATCTTTTAATCCTTTCCTTTAACCATTTAAATTAAGCTTTTAATTTTAATATTTATTACGGTTAAAGTCAATTTAATTTTCGGAAACCTTAATTTTATCTCCAGGGCGAATCCGCACGGAACGCATATTGTTCAGTCGCTTCAATTTTTCAATGGTCAAGCCGTACTTTTTGGAAATATCCCACAAGGTATCGCCCGTTTTAACCGTGTAATAAGTGGCCTTGTCATCCTGAGCCCGAACGATGTCTTTGGTCGGGCTACCGATTTGTTTATTAACCCAAATTACCAAATTTTGTTTCGGATAAATAAATTCACCGTATCGCAAACCGTTCCATGCTCTGATTTTACTGGCACGCGTGTGGTACTTTTCGGCGATCTCGCCAATGGTATCTCCCGGCTTCACCTGATAAACGACCCGTTTGGCGCCTGGCGCGTGACTGGCGTAACTTCTTCTTCTGCTGCTGTGCCGCCTGCTACTTCTTCGATGCGCGGATGAACGTCGGCTGTTGCGCGAGGCATAATAATAAGCCTTATTTTGAGGCACCGGAATTAACAAATAGTGCCCGGCACGAATAAAACTTCCGCGCAGCTTATTAATGGAACGAATGACCGACATGGATGTATGGTATTTGCGGGCAATGGTCGATAGTGTTTCGCCGGAACGAATGCGATGCCGCACCCAGGAACGTTTCTTGTTATCCGGTATTTTGGCGTAACCGGCTACAAATCGATCTTTCTTGCCTTTGGGCAAATACAGAGTAAAATCCTTAATTCCAGGAGGCGTTACCCAACGTAGAACGGCCGGATTGATTTCACGAATGTAACTGTAAGTCGTATCGACCAACTTGGCGATCACATTCAAATCCACCGCTTCGGAAATATTGATGCTGTCCACCTGAATGGGCGGATCTTTTTCCACGTAAAAACCGAACTTATTCGGCTTTTTGGAAATTATAATAGCCGCTAAGAATGTAGGAATGTAATTTTTGGTTTGCCTCGGCAAACGGCGTAGTTTCCAGAAATTGCGCGTATGATAACGACGAATATTGTACTCAACTTTACGCGGATTGCAATTGTACCCCGCCATGGCCAAATACCAGTCACCAAAGCGATTAAACAAACTCTTTAAATGTTTGGCTGCCGCACGGGTCGATTTGATGACGTCGCTGCGCTCATCAAACCACCAATTATGGCGCAAACCGTAATGGCGCCCGGTGGAAGAAATAAACTGCCAAATGCCTACGGCACGGGCATAGGAACGAGCTCTCGGTTGAAAGCCGCTTTCGATCATGGCGAGATAAAACAAATCCTCGGGCACACCCTCTTCTTTTAAAATGGGCTTGATGAGCGTTTCGTAACGTCCGCTGCGTTTTAACCACTTGGTAAAAATACGGCGCCCTTTGGTCTGAAAATACTTTATAGCTAATCGTACTTTATTATTGATAGTAATTGGAATCGGCCCGCTGCTGTCAATAACGGTGCCCTCTCCGTACAAAACCGAATCCGGAAAACTTAATTCCTCGAATTTGGCAATGTCTTCGCGAACCTCTTCCGCCTCCTGCTCTGCCTGGTTTGCCGGATAAAGTTGCTGGTATTGCTGATCCATGTTGCGGATCAAAGTATCGTATTCCGTCCAGTAGGTAAGCGTATTCCGATCTTCATCGCTCAATTCCGATAATTGCTCA
>JALWEA010000539.1 GCA_027039465.1 Calditrichia bacterium
CGCCGGAACCGATGACGGAGGGGAAGTTAAGGGTTAAGAGTATAAGGGTTAAGTGTGTAAGAGTTAAGAGTTAATTGAATATGTGGTGAACGTGTAATCGTGTATTCGTTAACCGTATATTCGTTAAGTACTGATTCGGTGGTAAAGATGGTAAGCACGTTGAAGAAAAACCAAATTCCGAATAACGGATATACGAATAACGTATTTTACACTTAAACCCTTAACCCTTAACACTTAACCCTTAACCCTTAACACTTAACCATTACAACAACGAACTAAGGAACGGACACGAAAAAGGAGAAGAGATAAAAAATGCGTCGAAATACAATCATTCTTTTGATTGTGGCTTTGGCTCTTGGCGCTTATGTCTATTGGGGCGAAATCAAAGGCGGTGAAAAACGAAAAGAAGAAAAAGCCAAGGCCGAAAAATTATTCAATGTGCCCAAAGACAGCGTGGAACACATTATCATTAAAAATCACGGGCAGACCTTTGAATTCAGGAAAGAGAACGGTTCGTGGGAAATTTTGCAGCCGGTCAAAACCGATGCGGATGAATCGCCGATCAATTCCTTGCTGTACAATATTAAGGATACGAAGAAAATCCGCACGTTTAAAGTCCCGAAAAAAGATTTGCCCAAGTACGGGCTGGACGACCAGAGCAGTATTAAGCTGAGCTTTTCGGGTAAGGGAATTCCTGAGATCACCGTTAAAATTGGCGATAAAACACCGGTCGGCGGAAATGTGTTTGTGACGAAAAACGATTCGGAAGTGGTTATTGTGGCTAGTTCTTTGAAAAATAGTGTTAGCAAATCGTTGTTTGACTGGCGCGATAAAAAGCCGTTGCATTTTGAGAAAGACAAGATCGTCGAGATTAAGCTGAAGAATCCCTACGGTAAATTTCATTTTGTCAAAGACGGTAAGAACTGGAAAATTACCGAACCCATTCAAACCAAGGGCGAAAACAGCGCCATCAATTCCATTCTTAATAAGCTGGAATACGGGCGTATTAAATCGGTTGCCGCGGAAAAACCGAAGAATCTTGCGCGCTACGGCTTAAGTCATCCGGCCTATCGCATCGATCTGTTTGCCGGAAAAGAAAAAGCGCGCATGGGCGTTTCCTTTTCGGCGCCAAGGCATGGAGATGTCATTTACGGCAAAGACGATGCGCGGCCCTTTGTATTTACGGTGGATAGTTTCTTCGTCAAACCGTTTAAGAAAAAACTGTTCGCCTATCGGAATAAAAAGATCGCTGAATTTAATCGTTCCAAGGTAGATCGTATTAATTTGCTTTACAAGAGCAATCTGATGATTTTCGAAAAAGACAGTTCGAACACCTGGCATCTATCCACCGGTGGAAAGGCCAAAAGCTGGAAGATCAGCAATATTTTGTTGACATTGAATAATTTAAAGGCAAAGTCTTTTGTGAACGATCATCCGAAATTCCTGAATCAGTACGGCTTGCTCAATCCGGTTGGTCGCATCGAAGTTTTTGCCGGAAATGACAAACTGGTCGAGCTTGAAATCGGGAAAAAGAAAAACGACAAATTGGTTTACGCACGCAATCCTTTGTTAAAATCGGTGGTTACGATTCAGGCCGGCGAGCTGGATAAATTGTTCCCGAAGAAAGAGGATTTGCTGGAACCAAAACCGAAAAAAGAAATTAAAAAGGCGTCCAAAAGCGATAGTGTCAAAGCGAAAAAGAAGTAAGGTGCCGAATGTTTCGATTTGCTGATCCTTATTATTTAATATTGTTGCTCGTTTTACCTGTAATGGTTTGGTGGTATTTTCGCGGCCGGGCCAGAGCAACGGGCAAGCTGATTTATTCGGACGTAAGCTTGCTAAAAAAGCTCAAACCGAGTTTGAAACAGCGCTTGCGTCCTTCTCTGTTCGGCTTGCGACTTTTGGCGGTTACCATGATCATTCTTGCTCTGGCGCGCCCTCAATCCGGCAGCAAGGAAGAAAAAGTGACCACGGAAGGCATTGATATTGTGCTGGCCATTGATGTTTCCTCGAGTATGTTAGCCGAAGACTTCCGGCCCAAAAACCGGATTGAGGCGGCCAAGATGGTAGCCAAGGAATTTATTAAGGGGCGCAAGAACGACCGCATCGGTTTGGTCGTTTTTGCCGGGGAAAGTTTTACCCAGTGTCCCTTAACGCTGGATTACGGCGTTTTATACAATATCCTGGATCATTTGAAAGTGGCGACCAAGGATTGGGACGGTACGGCCATCGGCATGGGACTGGCCACAGCCATCAACCGTTTGAAGGATAGTAAAGCTAAAAGCAAAGTCATCATTTTGATGACGGACGGGCGCAACAACCGGGGGCAAATCGATCCCATAACCGCGGCGCAGATGGCCAAGGCGTTTGGCATTCGCGTGTACACCATCGGGACGGGCACCAAAG
>JALWEA010000540.1 GCA_027039465.1 Calditrichia bacterium
GTCGAATACCATCATGCACCCAAAATTTTATTAACCGGCAGTGTTGCCTTGGCCAATGCATCCGGCAAACGGTACTACTCCGATAACGACGCCTGGTTAATGGCCTTTGATCGTACTCTGAATTTCGCTTTCCCGCCTGTTCCCTTTACAGGTCGCAGTACCGAACTGCGTGCATTTCCATTCGGACCGGCCAATGAATACATAATTTCTTTGATCAATTACGGAGACAAAACCAAAGAATTTGCACTGCTGATGCTCTTTAATTGGAAAGGCGAAAAATTAATTCAAAAAGAGCTTGAAGGAAGAAATTGGAATTTGGTGCAATATCGTGAACACGGGCGGAAATGTACCGTTTTGTTAAATCCCGTTAAAGGCGTATGGTCGAAGATTAACCAAAACCTACAAATTGATCTGCGCAAAATGCCGGTTAAAAACTTAAAATATGATTCTTTTTACGCTTTTGATTTGGACAAAAATTTTGAGAAAGAATTTATTCTACGTAAAAATCATTCCTTGGTTATCCTGCGCAATACATTCGATGACCCTGTTGTCGTTCCGTTGCCGAATATGGATTGGAGCAATACGCATATTTCTTTATGTAAAAACGGCGAACAACCACCCGAGTTATACTTACAAGGCGGCAATAAAAAATTCTTTTTGCGCTATGCTTACAATCCCCTGTATCCACTGGCTTTTACCCGTCCAATTTATTGTCTTTGCGTTGTTCTTTCTTTTGTTGCTGGGCGCTTTTTATCTTTACGCCTTTATCATCGGTTATCAAAAAGTAATTACCGAATTGCTAAAAAGCCCGGATCGAGGCATCCTTATTTTGGATGTAAAAGGGAAAATCCGCTACATGAATCATGCCATCATTGATCAGTTTCATTTGGGATTAACCGAATTTAAAGGGAAACCGGTTTGGGAAATCTTTGCTCCGTTTCCTGCGATCATGGATTTTTTGCGCGAATTGCGCTATTCCCGCAAGCCATTAAAGAAAGAAATTGCCATAAAAGAAAAAAACGTCGCTCTTAAGGGAGAAATTTACGGCTTGCCTCTGCTTTCATTGCTGCGTATTCCGCTGGGCTTTTTTGTGGAGTTGAATGATTACTCGCGTCCGTTGGAATCGGATCGTTTGAAGTCATGGAGCAAAACCGTGCAAAAAATGGCGCATGACATCAAAGCGCCACTCTCTTCCATTGCCGTTAATCTGATGACGTTAAATCTCAAATTGGAAGAATCGGCGCCGCAAGCCCATCAAAAAATCGAAACGGAATTAGCAATGCTTCTGAATGAAGTTGCCCGGGTCAAAGAAAAAACCGTCAATTTTCTGAAATTTACCAATCTGGAGGAGCTTAATTTTGCCTGGGTCAACCTTCGCGAGTTGATTGAAAACACGCTTACTTTATTCAAAAGTTATGCTCAAAAATCAATTCGTTTCGATACGGATTTTGATCCGGAAATCAAACAAATCTATGCGGACGAAAAACAATTACAAATGGCTTTACAGGCCATTATTGAAAATGCCATCGATGCCATGCAAGCCATAGGCAGTATTGCCGTATCGGTTACGCGAGCGGAACATGCGGACAAAGGATTCGATGATTTTGTGGAGATTGACATTGCGGATACCGGCCCTGGCATTCCCAAAGAAATTATTGGCAAGGTTTTTGAACCGTATTTTACAACCAAGAAAGACGGAACCGGTATGGGCCTGGCTATTGCACAAAAAATAATCCGTGAACATCACGGGCAAATGGAGATCATTTCCACCGAACAATTCTCTACCGTCGTTAAAATTATTTTGCCCGTTGACTATCGAAAAGGGAATCGTGTATATTAAGGGATGCGTCAAACGGTTATTTCACTTACCGGTTCATTCGTGATTTTAAAACATCAAATCTATTTTTTATGAGAATTTAAATCGGGTTAACCAATTTGAGGATATTGCATGTTTCGCATCTTAATAGTCGATGATGATGAATATCTTTTAGCTTCTCTGCAAAATTTGCTGACCTTTAAAAAATACACGGTGGATCTTGCTTCAAATCCTATCGAAGCCAAAGAATTATTTCACGAGCATGACTATGATATTGTTTTGTTGGATGTAAAAATGCCCGGAATTTCCGGTATGGAATTGCTCAACGAATTTTTATCCGAAAAACCCTCCGTATCCATCATTATGATTTCCGGAGAAAGTACGATTTCAATCGCCGTTGACGCCCTAAAGCGCGGCGCTTTCGATTTCGTTGAAAAACCGATTGACCCCAAACGTCTGTTGAATTCCATCCGCAATGCATTGGATCGGCAAAAATTGTTTTCCGAAAAGAATCGTTTGATAAGCGCTTTGAAAGAACGCTATCAAATGGTGGGCCAAAGTCCGGCCATGCAAACCATTTT
>JALWEA010000541.1 GCA_027039465.1 Calditrichia bacterium
GGCTTTATGCCTAAGGGGAGCCCCTTCTTACATGTCGGATAAATTCGGTTTTATTTTTTTTATTTGCAAAGATCTTTTTTCTTAATAACTTTAATATACAAGGGGGACGCTAAAGGCTTTGGTGATTTTTGCCCGATGAAGGAAGCATCTGAGGTTTGAGCAAAAAAATTTTTATCAAGCCACTAAAAAATTGGGCATTGGGCAAAATTCAACGAACTGCTTTGAGTCCCCCTGCGAGGGGGATTTAGGGGGTCTAAAATAACTTTTTCTCGTCCGCGTCCGTTTTTTCCCGTCAATTCCCTACTCCGGCTTTGTCTTTCCGATTCACGCTCGGCGAGACGAGGAATCTCTAACATTATTCATGCCACTTCTGCAACGAAGTGTTGCGATTTTAAGGCGTGCTGTGGCGCCGTCTCGGCGCATTGGGAAAGGATTGATGGGCCGTTGTTTTTTCTCCACCCCCTGTTGTCCCCCTCATAGGGGGATGCAAGGTGCTTTGCTGGTTTTTACCTGGTGATTGCAGCATCGATGCTTTGAGTAAAATAATTTGTATTAAACCACCTGTAACTTTGGTTTTGGGCAAAATTCAACGAACTACTTTCAGTCCCCCTATGAGGGGGATTTAGGGGGTCTAAAAAGCCTGTAGCTGCTTTGGAAGGGATTGCTTCCCCGCCTCAGGCGGGTCGCAATGACAAGACTGGGAATCACATCAACGGTCGAACACCACTGCCTGCACAAACAATGATTCCCGAATAACGAATAACGGATACACGAATAACGACTTTCCCTTCAACCCTTACACTCTTAACCATTTACCATTTTCCCAATCAACCCTTCCGCGTTTAACGACTAAACGAATAACGATTCCCGCCTTGTACGTATTTTTCGCTTATAAATCCCTTTTTCATTATATTAAGAAGCCTTGCCGAGAGGCGGTTACTTCGGAACCGATCCAACGGCGCCGGTATTTAAAAACGCATGTTCGGGTTTTAATGGGGCCAAAGCCATGCATTTTAAAACATTAAGGGAGACCATAGGGCATTTGCAGAAAAAGGAGGCCAACGGTACCCATGTCAAAAAATTAGGTACTTTTGGCGGAGTGTTCACGCCGGATGTTTTGACCATTCTCGGCGTGATCATGTACCTGCGTTTAGGCTGGGTTGTCGGTAATGCCGGTTTTTTGGGTGCCGTTGCCATCATTCTTTTGGCTAAAACCATCACGATGTGCACGGCCCTGTCCATGTCTTCGATTACCACTAATATTAAAATCGGTGCGGGCGGCGCCTATTCCATCATCTCCAAATCGTTGGGATTGGAAGCGGGCGGCAGTATCGGTATTCCTTTTTACATTTCCCAAACACTGTCGGCCGCTTTGTACATCGTTGGTTTTACCGAGGGCTGGCTGCGTATTTTTCCCACCCACAATCCCATACTGGTGGCAACCTTAACCTGGTTGATCTTAATTGTAATCGCCTCGATCAGTACTCAATTTGCCATTCGTATTCAATACATTATTATGGCCATCATCGGCCTTTCGTTGTTATCTTTTTTCCTGACGCCCAATCCGCCATTAAAATCGATGACTTTAATCGGTAAGTTTCCCGACGGTGATTTCTGGTATGTGTTTGCCATCTTCTTTCCGGCCGTTACCGGGATCATGGCCGGCGCTAATCTTTCGGGCGATTTGAAAAATCCGCGCAAATCCATTCCTCTTGGCACCATCAGTGCCATCTTGGTAACCATGATCATTTATATTTCATTGGCCTATATGGCTGCCAAATTTATTCCGTCCGAGGAATTGCGTACCAATGAGATGGTCATGGTTGATCATGCCCGTTGGCAGTTTTTGGTGTTGCTGGGACTTTTGGCCGCCACGTTTTCTTCGGCCTTGGGCAGCATTTTGGGAGCGCCGCGGATTTTACAGGCGTTGGCCACGCACAAAACCGTGCCCTTCGCCCGTTTTTTTGCCAAAAAATCCAAAGGAGGCGAGCCACTCAATGCCATCATTTTTACGGCTATCATCATTGAGGTTTCATTACTGCTGGGTGATTTAAACGCCCTAGCCGCTTTGATTACCATGTTCTTTTTAATCACTTACGGCATGATTAACCTGGTTGTTTTCATTCAACAGAAGATGCGCATCATCAGCTTCCGTCCCACGTTTAAAATTCCTTCATTTGTGCCTTTCATCGGCGCATTGGGCAGCGGATTTGTGATGGTTTTGATCAACCCTGTCTTTAGCGTTATTGCAATCATTACCATCGTCGTGCTTTACGTATGGTTAGGACGTCGCGGTTTAAAACCCGAATGGGGTGATATCCGCGGAGGCATGTTTTTGATCCTGGCGGAACGGGCGGCTCGCATTGCATCTCGCTTTCCGCGCCATCAAA
>JALWEA010000542.1 GCA_027039465.1 Calditrichia bacterium
ACCTTTTTGAATATGATGTTTCATTCCAACGAGTTAATGCCCGGTGGCTCAAAATATTGTAAAACACAAAGCGATGTGGATCACTATTTAAAACGGTTGGATGATTATTTTTCCTATTTAAAAAGCTATCATGATATTCAGTTTGTGCAATTGCGGGAAATGGATGCACGCTACTGAATAGAACAACAATCCAACCGCAAGCGAACATATCGAAAGCAGAAGCAAGGAAACGGGATAAATATTGCCGGACAAAAAATTGGATTCGTTCAAAAATTCTGCATATATTAATAAGTGCAGAAAAATAGAACGGATAAGATTATGCAAAATGTAAAAGAGATTTTTAAAAAGCATTCCGGGTATGCTTACCTAAAGGATCTAAAAAAACAAGGTATCCATACGGATACGATCCGTAAGCTATTAGTCCGTGGAGAAATAGAGAAGATAAAATCCGGCTTATATCGACTGTCGGATTTTGCTATGATGTCTCATCAGGGATTTGTTGATGTTTGCATGGCGATACCAAAGGCGGTTGTTTGTCTTCATTCCGCTCTTTCTTATTATGAACTTACAACGATAGTCCCCGAAGTAATTATGGTTGCTGTCCCTAGAGAGACAAAAGCGCCGCATCTTGAGTATCCGCCGGTGAAAGTATTTTACTTCTCTCAAACGAATTATGAGACGGGTATCAAAAAAGTCCATACTAAAAATGGCGATTTTAGAATTTACGAGATTGAAAAAACAATCGTCGATTGCTTCCGTTATCGCAATAAGCTGGGAGAAGATGTTGCGATAGAGGGGCTAAGAAACTATCTTAAATTGAAAGATGCCAATATAAACCGGCTTTTCCTTCGCGCTAGAGAAGGAAGAATGTATCGCATAATTAAGCCTTATGTCGAGGCCCTAATGGTATGAGTTCCGGAAAACCGATAAAAAATTTAGCTGCTTCTATTCGTACCCGTTTATTAAATAATTCAAAGCGGCAAGGTATTGATTTCAATAGAATGCTATTGATTTACTTTCAACAATGCTTTCTGGAACGCCTGAGCCAATCAAAATATACCTCATATCCGTTAACCCTTATTGAGTTTGTTTTATGAATGTTCTCATAACCGGAGCAAGCGGATTTATCGGGCTGAATCTTTTGAGAGGTCTCTTGAATGTCGGCCATCGGGTAACAGCAATCGTTCGGCCGAACAGCCCGAATAAAAACCTGCCTCCTCTTGCTTCGAATCGTTTACAGTATCTTTTTGGCTTATTTTATGATAAAGCCTTTTTGGATGCAATCGAGAAAAATTTTGATGCTATCATTCATGCGGCGGCTATCCGTGGCGCAGGCAGAGGGAATGAACGCGCTTACGATTCGGTCAATGTCGAAGGTACTAAGGCGCTCATTGATTTTGCCAAACGAAAACAAATTCAGCGATTTCTTTACTTGAGCACGGTCGGCGTTTTGGGTACCATCCCCAAAAATTTACCGGCAAAGGCAGATGACCCTCCCGCTCCTGACGGCGCTTATCATCGTACAAAATGGGAAGCTGAAAAATTAGTTTTGGAAAGTACCGGCGAAGATCTGCGAACCCTGATCTTGCGTCCTACCATCACTTATGGCCCGTATGACAATGGTTTCGTGCCCAAGCTAATCCGTTTCATTGAAACTAAAAAATTAATACTGCCGAAAAATGATGTAAAAATTCACTTACTGGCTGTTCAAAGTTTAGTACGTTTAATGACCCAAGTTTTGGCGCTGGACTATTTTAACGGACGAATTTATCAAATAGCCGATGCGCATCCTGTTGATTTGCACCGACTAGCCGATCTGATAAAAAAATATAAAAACGGACGCTATTATCGTTTAAGTCCGTATTATTTCAAAATTGGCGCAAATCTTTTCTCTTTTTTAGGACGTGCGGATTTAAAAACAAGTGTATTGCTGCTTAGCCAAAGTTGGTATTATGATATCGAACCGCTTAAAAAAGAATTGTTTTATGAGCCGTTAGATACACTGACAGAAATTGAAGAAATGCTTAGTGATTCATCTCGAAAATAGGAAGATACTTTTGCAAAAAAACAAACCTAATTTCTTTTTCCCGATCATAGAAACCTGGCCGGAATATTTTAAGAATCCTGACGAAGGTTTAGGCACCGTTTACGAGCGCATGTTGCTGCACCGCTTCTTTGCCCGATTCCACGAACAATATGATATCCGATCGGTGCTCGAAGCGCCTTCATTCGGTATGACGGGTGTTAGCGGGGTGAACAGCTTGTGGTGGGCGCAACACGGTATTAAACCGGTTGTTGTGGATAACAATATTGATCGTTTGCAAAAAACGCGACAAATTTGGGAACAGTTAAAATTGGATGCGCAATTTATATTCACAAAGGATTTCAT
>JALWEA010000543.1 GCA_027039465.1 Calditrichia bacterium
TTTTATTCTTCACTATCTTATCGCTGATTACTTTTTGCAAGAACGATAAAGGTACCGAAGTAAAGGTCATTCCATACAACAAAATCGCCATTCTTTTGGACAAACCGATTTACAACCTTGGCGACAAGGCCGAATTATCCATTCACAACGACACGGACATGGATTTGATTTTGGACAACTGCGGCCCGGATCCGGGTTTTGATTTTCAGAAACAAATAGGCGGCAAATGGAACACCGTGCTAACTCCGGATTGCATTGGTGACGGGCAACCGTTTGAAATTCCCGCAGGTGCCAGGTTCAAACATGAATTGACCATTCCGCAGATTATAAAAAACGGTTCGCACGAGGGACAGTACCGCTTGTTATTATGGCTGAAGAAGAAAAAGGGCGGCGAGTTCTTGGATAAAGAAGATCGGGCGACCGACCCGTTTTATATTCGATAGATGCGTTTAGGCAAAACGGCCCTAATTGGCAGGAATAGCTCTCAATTTAAATGTCGAGCTCCCATTTCGCCTTTCAATTTAACGGCTTCGTCCTTTTGATTACCTCCGGATTTTCTAGGAATGCCAAAGATTAGATCAGGAAGTCAGGATTACATAGTTATCGGATGATTTTTATTCTCCAATTGAGATATCATCCGACAATTCGTTGATATCATCTTTTTGATGCGGGAAATAGGCTTTTAATTTTTCGCCGATCATGGCAATGCCTTTAACCAATCCTTCGGTGTGTTCGTTCTTTTTAAAATGTTCGGCCATTACCTCTTTAACATCCTGCCAAAAATTTTCAGGCACTTTTTCATTGATTCCCTTATCACCCCAAATGGCAAATTTACGGTGATCAATAGCCAAATAAATAATCACTCCGTTTCGCAATGCGGTTTTGTGCATTTTTAATTTTTGGAAAACTTTTTTCGCCCTTTCCAACGGGTCGCCCTTACATTTCGATTCGATATGAAGACGTATTTCACCGCTGGTTTCGTTTTCCGCTTCTTTAATCGCTTCCACGATTCGCTTTTTCTGTTCTTCGGTAAAAAATTTTGCCGGATTCATTGCAGCTCCTTTTTCGTTGATTTTTTGATTTTACCAACTTCCGCTGGCGCCGCCGCCACCGGACAATCCTCCGAAGCCGCCGCCAAAACCGCCACCGAAGCCTCCGAAATCACTACCTCCGCCGCTGCTTCCGCCGCCACCAAAACCGCCGATGAAGAAGAAAGGCCAAAATCCCATTCCCCGCCGTCGGGTGCCGATTCCAGTTGAACGGCGCCGCCCGAAAAGGCCGAAGAAAAAGATAAAGGCTAAGATGGTTAGCAAATAATCAACCGCATCGGAGCCATTATTTGCTTTTTTCTTGTTTTTAAGCGGAATTTTATATTTGCCTTCGACCGCAGGAATGAGAATTTTCAATCCCTGAACCAGGCCGCTGAAATAGTCACCCTTTTTAAAATAGGGAATCATTTGATTGTACAACACCTGTCGCGCCTGGGCATCGGTAACCACATCCTCCAGACCGTAGCCCACTTCAATTCTGGCTTTGTGATCTTCCGTAAAAATGGTAATCAGCAGCCCGTTGTCTTTATTGGGCAGTCCGGGACGCCATTTTTCAAACAACCGATTCGTAAAGTCTTCCAAATAGCTGTCTTCCGGAATTCGTTTAAAGATGGCAATAAAAATTTGATTGGAGGTGCGTTTTTCCAGATCGCTTAAAAGAGCATTCAACTGATTTTTTTGCTGCTCAGTCAAAACTCCGGCATAATCCGTCACCCAGGCTTGTGGTTTTTCCGGCAGTTTCAATGCTGAAAAAGCAGCGGTAACAATTAGTAAAAGGGCGACGAACGTTAAAGAAATTCTTTTCATCAGATATGTTTCACCTTTGTGATATTAAAATTCGTTTTCCCGAATTCAAAGCCAAATATTTGTACAATTCGAATTCGGATTAATTTTTTATTGTATTTTTTAGAATTTAACTTTGGGCACTTTTTCGCTTCCCGGTTGAGCCTTAAAGTAAGCCTTCTCTTTAAATCCGAACATACCCGCAAGAATGTTGCCAGGGAATTTACGAATCGCGGTGTTGTATGCCTGAACCGCTTCATTAAAGCGTCGGCGTTCCACGGCAATGCGGTTTTCCGTTCCTTCCAATTGCGCCTGTAATTCCAAAAAATTCTGATTGGCTTTCAAATCGGGATAGCGCTCAACCACCACCATTAAGCGTTGCAATGCGCTGGAAAGAGCGTCTTGCGCCTGTTGGAAACGGGCAAATGCCTGAGGGTCGTTTAAAATATTGGCACCGACTTTAATTTGTCCGCCAACTTTGGAGCGCGCTTCAACCACCGCCTGCAGAGTTTCCTTCTCATGCTTGGCATACCCTTTGACCACTTCAACCAGGTTGGGAATTAAATCGGCGCGACGCTGGTAAACATTTTCCACCTGCGCCCAACGTTGGTTGACATTTTCTTCCAGAGTAACAAAAGTGTTGAAATAATTTTTAATCGTTACAAAAGCCGAAAGGCCGATTAAGAGTAAAATTCCAAGGCCAACCAAAAGCCAGACAAGACAACCTTTTTTCATTCATCCTCCAAAATTTTTTTCGCATTGAATTCACTTAACGCAACAATCGATTGAAATGTTTCAAACCGATCGTCAAACCATCCATAAAATCGGTCGCTTTTTAAACTAACGATAGATCATGGCGGCTAAATATCCCACCACTTGCGATCGATCATCCGTTACATCTCCGGAATTGCGATACAAAATCACCTTGGATTTGTCCGCTCCTAAATTGCGACAGGCCTTCATCATGGCAATGACAGGGCCGCCGCCGCACATTTCACAAACGCCGCTGGCCAAATCGTCGTACAAATTGTCTTCCGTAAAATTATTAATATGTCCGATCACAACCGAATCCATACGAACGGCCACGTCGTAAGGATGGTAATGGGAAAGATCGGAACTGGCGACAATCAATGCTTTTTGTCCGCTCAACACTTTGCTTAGGGCATCGGCCAAAGCAATGATATTTTCATAACTCTGGTTGCCCATCACAATCGGAATCAAACGGAAATCATCCAGAACGTGTTGCAGAAAAGGTAATTGAACTTCCAGGGCGTGTTCCTGCCCCTCATGCCCGATGGAAGAATAGATGATTTGCGGATCGGCTTCGGCCAAAAGAAGCGAAAGCTCCTTATCGACCGGAATCATTCCGAGCGGCGTTTGGTAAAAATCACCGTTGTACACCGAAACCTTCTCAAAATAAACGTGATGACTCGGCGAAATAACCGCCACCACATCATATTCACGATCCATTATCTGCCGATAAGCGCGAGCGGACACTCCGCCGGAATACATATATCCGGCGTGCGGAGCCACCAACCCGTAAATTTCATTTACGTTTGGCTCGGGATTGGCGCTTTCCAAAAAAACGGCTACCTCACGCTCCAACGTCTCCGGATTCCCGGAATAGAACATTCCGGCAACGGCCGGTCTTCTGATTTTTTCAGCACTCATAACACGCACCTTATTTTAATCGTTTCTTTTTAAAAGAGAATTAAATCATCTCTCCGTAAAAAGAGAAGAATCCAATCTCACTGCCAATTTAAGCATAATTTACGGTTCTGACAATAAATTCCATTTACGTTTAAATTCACAACTTTTTTTAATCTTATACAATAACCCCTGGTTCAAAGCTTCGTTTGTCTTTTTTCATTTAATTTAGAAGAAACACACCTTTAAAAGGGACAAGGATTTTTATTTGTTATGCTTTCGTTGCTTGATTTTATTAGGCCAATTTAGTATTTTCGCTTTGTATTTTAATAAGGAATATTATTTGTAACAGGACTCTTCTTCATGAGCTCGATGTCTGTTTATCACAAGCTTTTGGAAATAAAACAAAAAATGGGTGCCGGATTTTTAATGTTAATCGATCCGGATAAAACCACCCCCGAAAGTCTGCCAGGTTTAATCGATAAGGCCTGCGATGCGGGCGTAGATGCCTTTTTAGTGGGAGGCAGTCTTTTACTGACGCCCGACTTTGACG
This sequence comes from Calditrichia bacterium, assembly GCA_027039465.1. Classification (GTDB taxonomy): domain Bacteria; phylum Calditrichota; class Calditrichia; order Calditrichales; family Calditrichaceae; genus Caldithrix. The sequence goes on from JALWEA010000543.1 coordinate 4,033, forward strand.
CTTATATTAAAACTTTTAAGCAATATTCGAAGGACAAACCGGTTATTATTTTCCCAGGCGGTGTGCATCAAATTTCGGCCCACGCCGATGCGATTTTGTTCCTTTCTTTATTGAGCGGGCGCAATGCCGATCATTTGGTAGGCACCCAGGTGCAGGCCTCTCCCATTATTCATTCCCTTAAATTAGAGCCCATTTCCACGGCCTACTTACTAATCGAATCGGGTGAAGTAACTTCGGCGGAATTTATGAGCGGAACCAGACCTTTACCTCGCCACAAACCGGAAATTGCCGTAGCTCATGCTTTAACCGCCCAATACTTTGGTTTTAAACTACTTTATTTGGAAGGCGGCAGCGGTGCAAAATTTTCCGTTCCTCCGTCTTTAATCCGTGCCATCAATTCTACGGTTGAAATTCCCGTGATTGTGGGCGGCGGTATTCGCACACCGGAGGAAGCGGCGGAAAAGGTTGAAGCAGGCGCTTCATTTGTGGTAACCGGAACGATTCTCGAGGCACAAAACGATTCCAATTTCATTCAATCCTTTGCATCTGCCATTCATCAAATAAAATCGGATTAATGATATTTGGCAGCAAATTATTATCTGTTGTATGCTTTATATATGGTTTGGATGTACGATATTTTGAATAAACTACTTTAACGTTGCTGAAAGGAATCATAGTGTACACTTTTATCAGCTACGCATCTGATTTCAGAAAAACAGCGGGTAAAATTAAGAAATATCTTGATCAGTACGGGTTTAATTGTTTCTTGGCACATGAAGATATTCCGCCCCAAACAGTATGGCCTGAAGAAATTTTAACCGCACTCAAAAATTGTGATTTGTTTCTACCATTGCTTACTTCAAGATTTACAGAATCCTTTTATTGTCAGCAGGAAGTAGGCTTTGCATATTGCAGGAAAGTTGAAATATTGCCTGTCATGATATCTAAGGAACCGATGGGAATGATAGCCGATTTACAGGCTGTGAGGTTCAACGAAAAAAAATTGGCTTCATCTTGTTGGAAAATAGTTCAACATGTTGCCAAAAGAGAATCTCTTTCAGGGCCGATTCTTGATGCTTTAGTGAATTGGTTTGGTGAAAGTGATTCTTACGATACCGCGGCTAAGAGAGCTAGAATGATTCTAAATGAGTTTGATTTTTCCCCAAATCAAGTTAAGAAAATACGTTGGTATATAAAGGAAAACTCCCAAATACACCAGACTAAAGAAGCGAGAGATTGTATCTTAAAGTTTATGGATAAATACAGCTCTTATTTTGATGAAAAATATAGAAGTTGGTATGACTCAAAGAAAGCATCTAGAATGTGGATGAGGTATTAGAATTCGGAACAAATTCTGGCACACCAAAAACGGGTGTACTTAATCGCCATTCCGCTGCGCTCCTTGGCGGCAAGTGACATTGAACATTAGCCCGCATTTAGTATTGGCATTGCTTTATATTTTTAAAATAATATTGAAATAAGGATAAAAAGGTATAATTTCTAAATAATTATGGAATTTGAATTTGATCCAAATAAAAATACAAAGAACAAAGAAAAGTATGGAATCGATTTTATCGAAGCCCAGAAATTATGGGAAGATCCATATAGAATAGAGATTCCAGCGAAATATTTAGATGAACCAAGATATTTGTTAAGAAAAAATGAAAAAGAAATTTATGAAGGCTGAAAAATTTGATAAAAAATTTGATAATGGTGAAGATATATCAGAATATTTAGATGTAGAAAAAGCGCGCAGGCCAGGGCTTGAACAAAAGCGTGTAAATGTTGATTTCCCCAAATGGATGATACACTCATTGGATAAGGAAGCCAAAAGATTAGGCGTTACCAGACAATCAATAATCAAGATATGGATAGCAGAACGTTTAAAGCATACTTCTGTTTGAAAAGTTCTACGGCAGGCATATTTTCACTAAGAGCAATAAAGTTCTCTTCCTTTTAAAATAGAAAACTTTTTTCTCTCCCGCCAAGGGAATTGAAATGAGATACTTAAAAAGGTTCAGTTTTGCCAAATTCATCCGAATTAATTTAATTATTTGGGAATGAAGAAACCGTTTTGTTTTAGGACAAAAGTACAATGAACAAATAAAAACTTTCGATTCTATTCTTAAAATTATTTTCCGGAGGAAATCTAATGAGCGAAGTCTATTTAATTACCGGCGGAGCCGGTTTTATTGGTTCCAATTTAGCCGAAGCTTTGGTTAATCAAGGTGCTACCGTAAAAATATTGGATAATTTTTCTACGGGTAAAATGGAAAACATCATTCATTTAAAAGATAAGATTGAAATTATCACCGGCGATGTACGTTATTTGAACACGCTTTTGGAAATTACCAAAAACGTGGATTATATTTTGCATCAGGCTGCTTTACCCTCGGTGCCTCGTTCCATCCAAACACCTATTGAAAGTAATGACGTAAATTTAAACGGAACTTTAAACGTTCTGTATGCAGCCAAAGAAAACGGTGTAAAACGGGTTGTTTATGCGGCTTCTTCTTCGGCTTATGGCGATACGCCCACTTTACCCAAAGTAGAAACCATGAAGCCTAACCCTCTTTCCCCGTATGCGGTTAATAAATTAGCAGCGGAGAATTACTGCTCTGTCTTTTACAAAGTTTACGGACTGGAAACCGTTGCATTGCGCTATTTTAATATCTTCGGCCGCAGGCAGGATCCTAATTCCTACTATTCTGCCGTCATTCCGAAATTTATTAAAGCCTTTTTTAAGAATGAATCGCCGGTTATTTACGGAGACGGCGAGCAAAGCCGTGATTTTACATACATCGACAATGTCATTCAGGCAAATTTATTGGCATGCAAAGCACCGGATGCCCCGGGCCATGTGGTTAATATTGCCTGCGGTGAACGCATTACGTTAAATGAATTGGCCGCCGAGCTTAAACAACTTACCGGCGCGACGGTTGATGCCAAGCATGGTGATCCACGGCCTGGTGATATTAAGCATTCTTTGGCGGATATTTCGGCGGCGCAAAAGTTACTCGGCTACGAAGTAAAAGTACGCGTCAAAGAAGGGCTGAAGCGCACGGTTGAATGGTTTGATCAACACAGGGATGCGTTATTGTAAAAAAGATAAAATCATTTTTTCAAAAGCCCGGTTTTTAATCGGGCTTTTTTATTACAAATAAAAAAGCCTCCGCATTGGGAGGCTTAAAAAGATAAATTCTGGTGACGACTTACTCTCCCACGCCTATGCTGACGCAGTACCATCAGCGCGGACGGGCTTAACTTCTCTGTTCGGAATGGGAAGAGGTGTAACCCCGTCGCCATAGTCACCAGAATTTAAAA
>JALWEA010000544.1 GCA_027039465.1 Calditrichia bacterium
CTCCTACCTTTATGGGAGTAACGTTAAAAGATGCCGTTCGCATGTTCGCGCAACAATATCACTTTAATTATGTATTCAGCGGTGCCGGTAAAGGAGTGGTTAATGTGCGATTAACCAACATTCCTTTAGGCGAGGCGCTTGAATATATGCTAAAGCCTAACGGCTACCATTACCTTCTCAAAGATAATGTTTTGATTATCAAACCTTTGCAAGAAAATTTTTACGGAGAACGGCAAACGAAGATCTACCAACTTCAATATGTGGACGGGATTAAAATCAAAAATACACTTAAAACATTTCTTTCGGCCAAAGGCCGCATTGAAGCTTTGTTAACCGATAAGCAGGATGCCAAAGATACGGAACGTTCCAATATCTTAATTGTTTCCGATTTGCCGGAGAATCTGCGTATTATCGATCAGGTCATCAAAAAATTGGATCAACCGGAAAAACAAATTCAGATTGAAGTAAGGTTGATTGAAACATTAGTTGGGGGCGAGAAACGTTTGGGTTTAAAATGGCCCACAAGTATTACTGCCTCGGTAATGGGGGCCGAAACCAACGCTCCGATTACCAACAACAATCAATCGACTACCGGCGGGCAACCCACCATTCTTTCGGCTTGGTACGAATTGCCCAACAACATTGATAAGCTGAATTTGGGCGTATTGACTTTGGATAAATTGAAGGCAACTCTGGATCTTCTTGCACAGGATAATAATTCGAAATTGGTCTCTAACCCCAAGGTTGTAACGTTAAATAACCATCGTGCGGTCATTCGCATTGGCACCACGGTCCCGGTGCCGGAAATTCAACGAGGGTTTGCCGGAGATTTGTATTCTTACAAAGAAAAAGATGTGAGCATGCGGTTGGAGGTTGTGCCGGTAGTAGGAGAAGACAATGAGATTACTCTTAAATTGCATCCGGTAATGCAGGAAATTATCGGTTATACGGGACAAGCCGAAGCCCCGCAACCGATAGTGTCCGTACGCGAGGTGGAAACTTCGGTTGTAGTGCACGACGGCGAAACGGTTGCCATTGGCGGGCTGGTTAAAGAAACCACTAATAAACAGGAAGATAAAATTTGGTTGTTGGGTAATATTCCTCTTCTGGGTTACTTGTTTAAACATACGACCATTAAAAAAGAGAAAAAAGATTTATTAATTTTCATTACTAGCAAAATTATTGAGTAAAGAAAAGGAAATAGGAAAATGGCTATTTCCAAATTCGAACAGGTTCTTCGTTTTGCCGTTCAGCAAAATGCTTCCGATATTCATTTTAGCAGCGGAATGTCTCCTATTGTTCGAATTGTGGGCGAATTGAAACGCGTTGAAATGCCTCCGATTCAGAAAGAAGAATTACAGCAATTTATTTATCCGTATTTAAGGGATGAGCAGAAAGCGGCTCTTGAGAAAAATCGAGAGGCTGATATTGCCGTTAGTATTCCAGGCGTTAGTCGCTATCGTGTTAATGTCTTTAAACATTTAAACGGGCTTAGCGCTTCATTTCGCGTAATTCCCGAAGCCGTCCGTTCTTTGGACGAACTATTGATGCCCCCTGTGCTGAAAGAAATTATTCGAAACCGCAAAGGGTTGATTTTGGTTACCGGGCCAACAGGGTCGGGTAAATCAACTACTTTGGCGGCAATGATCAATGAAATAAATCGAACGCGGCGCGAGCACATTATTACTTTGGAAGATCCGATCGAATACGTACATGAACCGAGGCAAAGTTTGATTCATCAGCGAGAAATTAATGTTCATACCACCGGTTTTGCCGATGGCTTACGCAGCGCCTTGCGTGAAGACCCGGACGTGATATTGGTAGGTGAGATGCGGGATTTGGATACGATTACCAATGCTTTGCATGCGGCCGAAACCGGGCATTTGGTGTTTTCGACATTGCATACAAATAATGCTGCGGAGACTATCGATCGTATCATTAATGTTTTCCCTGCCGAACAGCAACAGCAAATAAGGATGGTTTTGGCTGCAACATTAATTGCGGTTATTGCCCAACGTTTGGTTAAAAAGGCGCACCAAACCGATCGCATCGCTTTATTGGAGATTTTAATCGGTACTCCCGCGGTACGCAATTTGATTCGGGAAGGGAAAACACACCAGATTAATTCGGCCATTCAAACCGGTTCGGAATTTGGTATGCGTACTTTCCAAAAAAGTTTGGATGAATTGCGGCAGCGGAATTTAGTGCCGCCGGATATGGTAAAAGTGGATTTTGTTTAGCGCAGAAGGAGGAAACGTGCGAAATATAGCATTCTTACTTTCCTTGCTCATCCTGTTTGCAGGATGTACCACGGAAACCAAAGATCACTCTGCAACCTTGAAAGGTCATGTCTATTATTTTGATGATCATGGGGCCGTG
>JALWEA010000545.1 GCA_027039465.1 Calditrichia bacterium
AATCGTACACCAAGGCCCTGGTCAATTTGGAAGGTTATTATTCGTTTCGTAACAAGGCGACCTGGCATTTGCGTTTGTTTTTCGGCATCGGAGATCGCAGCATGCCGTTTTCGGAGAATTTTCGCTTTGGCGGTTTGCACAGTTTTTACGGGTTGCATCAAAACGAATATTTTGGCAGGCAGGTTTTTATTGCCAGCGCCGAATACCGCTATCGGATTCCTTACCATCCTTCTTTTGGAACCATGTTATTTAAGAATTTTTATCTTTCATTTCGCTATGATTTCGGCGGAGTATGGCATGTTCCCAATCTGGTTTTCTCATCCAAAGATTTCTTTTCCGGTATTGGCGGATATTTGGGAATTGAAACGCCGGTCGGCCCTTTGTTTTTTGCTTACGGCCATTTGACACGCGGCAAGTCGGTCGGGTACATTTCATTCGGATTTGAGTACTGATTGGCACGAAGTTGAGACAGCTTAAAGAAAAATCAAATGCCGTTGTAAAATAAGTGCTATTTTTCTCTTGGAAAACGTCCGAAACGAAAACGAATTGGAAGACGTTTTAGAAGAGATCATTGGAATTGTTAAATCGGAGATGGATGCAAACTTAGTGGCCACATTTGGCGATTGGTTTGAAATGTTAATGAAGAGAGCCACAAATACCGAAATAAAAATTAAAGAAATAATAAGCCAAGGGAGTGAACATACCATGTTAGTGGAAACTTTACAGGAAATACAGAAAAAATGGGTAGATAAAGGTTGGAAAAACGGATTACAAGAAGGTATCCAAAAAGGGAAAAGAGACGGCATACAAGAAGGTATCATAAAAACGGCGATGCGGCTATTAAAAGAAGGTTTTGATGTAAATCTTATAGCGCGCGTTACCGGATTATCCGAAAGAGAAATTGAAAAGTTAAAAAGAAATCCGGATTAAAATACGTATTGTAAAAGGTAGCTCCGAATAATGTAATAAAATCATTTTTGTCGGGCGTTATTTCTTATAAATTTTAATGGCGCCAATGAATTGAAAACATGAGATTATTGGCGGATTTAAAGCATCTCTTTTCCATTTTATCTCTTATTTTCAAATCCTTTCCTCTGCCACCATTCTGCAAATTTGGTATCGGTCAAAATTTTTTTATGCGCATTATGCAAAGCCAGCAAAGAGATTGATTCCAATTGCAACCATTTTTGCTGCACGTAAAATCGGGAGTGGAATTCAAACGGTAAATTGACACTCAGAAGAAGCGGGCGGTAACGCAATGAGATGTGGGAGTAAATGTGCTTCATCTGCGGTAAAACAATTGGGGCGGCTGTTTGATATCTGGAAAGAAATTCCCTAATCGGTTCGGGAGTATTTAGTTCTTCGGGCGTCGTTTCGAGCGTAGGGAATTCCCACATACTTGCCAATAAACCGTTACGAGGTCGTTTAACCGTTAAAAGTCGACCGTCGGTTGCCACAAAAAGTAATACGAATTGGTAAAGACGTTTTTTCGGTGCGGGCGGTGATTTAAATGGTATTTTTGATACGCTTCCTTGCCGGTTCGCCAAACACCACTTCTGCAAAGGACATTGCTCGCATAAAGGAGATGTAGGCTGACAGGTTAAAGCGCCCAATTCCATCATCGCTTCATTAAACCTGCCGGGTGTTTGATTCGGTAAAAGTTGTGCTGCGATCTCCCGAATTTGTTTCTGTGTTTTTGTTTGCCGAACATCCTCTTCGATATTGAAAACTCTTGTAATTACCCGAATAACATTACCATCCACCACAGGCAAAGGTTGATTAAAAGCGATGGAAAGAATGGCAGATGCGGTGTAAGGCCCGATACCAGGCAACGAAAGCGCTTCGGTATAATTTTGCGGGAAACGCCCGCTAAAACGTTCCACAATCACTTTAGCCGCTTTGCGTAAATTACGGGCGCGACTGTAATAGCCCAGGCCAGCCCAATGGCGCAAAAGCTCATCCTCCGAAGCGGATGCCAGGGCTTCAACGGTCGGATAGGTACGGATTAATTTTTGAAAATAAGGTAAGGCTTGAGTTACCTGTGTTTGTTGCAGTAAAAATTCGGAAAGGAAAACTCCGTACCAATCTTTACGCTCACGCCAGGGAAGCGTTCGCTTGTTGTTTTCAAACCATTGAAGTAAAGCCTTTTGAAATTCTTGTCGTATTTGATCGTTATTTAGTAATTTGTTCATGGGCACAAACATACGCAATGGCCTAAATTAAGGCAAGCGGGTTTTGCGGACTGCGGAAGGAGCCGTTTCGTTTTATCTGTTCCTGCATTCAAAATTTTGTCTTTGGTCTGCGGGCTCCGAATTCCGCTTCACAAGGCGCGTTTTTGGTAACGTATTTATTTAATTTGGTACACCAAAGCGCTAAAAATGTTTGACAGGTGCCCGAACCGTCAATGGCCTCTTCTTTGGGAAATTCGGCGTATTCGCAACGCAAATTGCAAAATTTAATACGGCTGGTGGTTACGCCGGCATTCTTTTTGTCCATACTTCCGAATTCCTTTTTAGTGTAAATAGAAAAGCCATTTGCAAAAGCATGCAAATGGCTTGAATTCCTTGCAAAACGAACGCTTAAAGTCCGTTTAAAATTTTTGTGTATAAATTGAGTAATTCCTGCTCCGGGTCTTCCGAATAGCAGGCGGCAATTTCCTCCGCGGAAATGTTCAGTTTTTTTAACAATAAACGGGCTTGGTACCATGTCGGAAGCCAAACCAAACGTCGGCGCATGGCTTCTTTGCTACCCAACATCTTTTCAAAATGCGATACATTTAAAATAAAATAAATATTATTGGGAAACGGCGAAGAAACTTTTAAAGATCGCGAGGGGTCCCAAACAAAACAGCCCGGATGCGGGTCCCAAATAAGGCCGTTCTCCTTTAAATTCTTTGCAAATACACATACCCGTTCCGAAAACGGAATCGGTGCCAAATCTTCTTTAGGATCAAATGGTGTTGATTTCATACCTTCCTCGGCTTTAATTTTTTAGTCTGTTGTGAATCCATTCATGCAACGGTTTTTACTTTGTAATCAATAATTTACGATTACACCATTAATTTAACGAAAAATTTAAAAAATTCCTAATGTATTCAATTCGGCTCTTTAAATAAAAGCTTTATGAATATTCTTAATTAAACGCGTTGCTGAAATTATTCTTGATTCATTGCGCGTAATTGTAATAAATTGCGTTAACTTCTTGATTGATTCGTCGGATTTATTTTGCATTTGAATTCGGGATTGCAATCTCAATTAAGTCGTCCGTTCGGCAATTGTTCGGGAAGTAAAATTTTAGCGTTCCTTAAAACGTAAATAGGAGAATCTCAATATTTTAACGGAAGGCGCATCGGAAATGAAAAAAAAGATTTTTTCCGAGTTGGAAGCTCATAAAGAAACAATTCAAAAAGTGATTGAAATGCTAACTGATGATATTGAAAACGCCTGCCAAATGGCGGTGGAAACTTTGAAGACGGGAAACAAAATTATGCTTTGCGGTAACGGCGGCAGTGCGGCCGATGCGCAGCACATCGCAGCGGAGTTGAGCGGGCGTTACAAAAAAGAACGTAAAGGAGTGGCCGGTTTGGCCCTGACCACGGACACATCGGCTTTAACCGCCATTGCCAATGATTATGCTTTTGAAAATGTCTTTGCCCGCCAGGTGGAAGCGCTGGCTAAGAAAGGCGATTTGATCATTGGCATTTCCACCTCGGGCAATAGCGATAACGTGATTCGCGCTTTTCAGAAGGGTAGAGAAATGGGATGCAAAACCATCGGATTAACCGGCAAAGGCGGCGGTAAATTCAACGGACAATGTGATTTGAATGTAATTGTACCGTCCGATGACACACCGCGCATTCAGGAAATGCACATTTTGATCGGTCACATTATTTGTCAAGCTATTGATGATGCTTTTTAACGATTGATGCGTAACGATACCTACTATTTTCAAACCAGCCTAAGGGTACTGAATTAATTTATCTACTTTACAAAAGCCTAAAGAGCTAAAAAACCGAGTTTTTGAAGATTTAACTTAATCCTTCAGGATAGCAGCTAAATAATCATTTCGCCTAAAAAGGACTTTAGCCTCAACTCATTTGAATATTTCTTATTTCAAGGCTTGCATTTTATATGAAAATGAAACCTGTGAGATTAATTTGGTAAAAAATGTAAATAATACTTGACAAATTGTAAATAATACATTACATTAATAGCGAGCAATAAAGGTGAACGCCATGAAGAATAAAATTCGTTATTACCGACATATTAACGGGCAAATGACACAACAGCAATTGGCCGAAAAAGTGCAGGTAACACGCCAAACCATTATTGCCATTGAAAAAGGTTCTTTTAATCCTTCGGTTAAGCTGGCCTTAAAGATTGCTGCGGTGTTAGGCGCTCCGATTGAAGATATCTTCCAATTGGAAGAGGATGAACAGCCCGAAACGAACGGAGGCAAAACATGAAAATGCATTCCAGTATTTTGAAAAGCACTTGGCTTTTATTAACGGTTTTGCTCATTTTCCTTGGTCGCGGTTTACCTTTATGGCTGCTAATTTTGCTGACCGTGCTTGTGGTCGCGGCGCCGATTTTACGCGAATTGTTGCCGCAATCGGATTTGGACGAACGGCAGGTTTACATCAGCCACCTTTCCGGGCACATTGCCTTTTACGTTTTCTTAGCCTTGGTATTACTAATCATGATTCGCGAGTTTATTCAAAAAGGAGAGAATCCCGCTCCGGAATGGTACGCTTTATTGCTTATTCCATTAATAACCAAATTTGCCGTCAGTTTGTATCAAAACTATGAACCTCGCAAAGTTGCTTATTGGATTGCTTACGGTTGGTTGGGAGTGTGGTCTTTATTTATTTTGCTTTCCCACGGATTTTCAATAACGGCCTTGATTGAAGATTTGCCGTTCTTGATTACCGTAGGTTTGGTAATACTTTTAAGGAAAAACCTTTTGATGAGCGGCGCATTATTCGTTTTATTTGCTATTGGCTTGACCATATTTTTTCGAGGTTGGCTGCGCTTTGATCTGTACGTGCGCTTGCTCATGTACACATTGGTTCCCTTACCGCTACTGGTAAGCGGATTGGTTTTAGTGGGACAATCATTTAGGAGATCAACCGATGAAACGTAAGATTTTGATCTTCGCGCTTTTGCTGGGCCTTTTGCCTGCTGTGCTTTGGGCAGGTAACCGCAGTGAAAATCGTATTGGAATTTCATTTGTGCTTAGCGGGCATTTGTTCTTTGGAGTTAAGGTGCAGCATTTTTTTGATGCGCAAAATTGTGTTCAGGCTACTTTTTACCCATTATTGATTCCCGGGAAAAAATTCCCTTTTGCCTTCAGCTTCGGGTATAATTACTTTACCAACGGGCAGCATTGGCAGGGAAAATTAGGCGCCGAATTCGCCATGATTGTCAGTCCGCCCGATCCGCAGAAACGAAAGGTGCTACCCATGTTGAATTTTACGCCAGGGTTCCGCTACGTCCGTCAAAACGGGCAAAGTATCGGCGGTAATCTTTGGCTTTCCTATTTTCTAAAGAAAACGCGGCATAAGATTGCGCCGACCGGGTTGGAGTTTTGGTACGATTTTAATTGGTGAAATTTCGGAATTATTCAGCGTGTATTGGTTTAGGAATGAAGGGCTGCTAAGAAACGTTATTCGTTATTCGTATATCCGTTAATCGGAAGTTGAGGTTTGTTGGATTGGTGGCCAGTCTGTCCCGATTCTCAGGGCCATTCGAGGCATGGTTACGGAGCCTGGAGCCGTGAACTATTGCATGTCTGCGCGGATAGGTATGATTTTGATAATCCGTAATATCACGTCCTATTTTCCAACTAATAATTGCTTCCTTTTAATTTTATCTTCAAATTACGTTTTTATTATTTAAAGCCGCGGCGAATTGAAGCAAGAATGGGTAATTCCGTGAAAATTTCCATCACAATAATATTACTGGTCGGATTCTTTTTAATGGCGCAACAGGCACGGGCATGGTCATTAAGCGCCGAAGATTCCTTAAAATCGGCCCGGGATTCTGTTGCCACGGATTCAACCAGGATTAAGCCTGCGCCGGCAGAACCTTTGTTAAAGCAATGGGCTGCGCAATCTCCTTTTCCCGCCTTCCCAAGGGATAGCTTATTAAAAAATTATTATCGATTTAATGATTTGCTGCTTTTGAATTACACCGGCCTGACGGATGTTTTTCGTAATGCGCCGGATATGCAAGCTTTCGATTTTTTGGAAATGGGCCTGCCGCGTTTTACGTCCGATTTGCATTTGTGGCCGCAACAAACCCGTTTTTATTGGGACGATTTTGAAGTGAACGATCCCATTACGGGTATGTTCAGCACGAGACTTTTATTTCCGGACGCTTTGCAGCAAGCCGCGACGTTTGCCTGGCAGCCGATGGCCCTGTACACCGGTCAGCCGGAGACATCGGGCCGCATCGGATTGTATTCCCGCATGATTTTAAAAGAAAAACCTTACACCCGCCTGATGTACCGCGAGGGAGATTTCGGCTACACGGATTTGGACATTACATTTGCCCGTTTTTTGGATAGCCGCACGGCCGTGCAATTGGGCGGCGTCAATCGCGATTATTCTCCGAACGGCTATCGCGGAACGCATTATCGGGGGCTATTGACGCGGGAAATCAGTCGTCATCTGGTTGGGCGGTTTTTTTACCGCAAGAGCAGTGAAAATGTCACGTTTCGCGATGTGTACGGGACGGAGTTTGGCGTTTTTCGCTATAATGAAGTATGGGAATTGTTTCGGGCAGAATTGCTGCATTTAAATGATGCGCGCCATATCGACTGGCAAATCCGCGCTCTGTTTAACGATTCGCGGCGCTCGTATCGATTCAGTACTTTAGACCAGCGCACGAAATTACGTTTCGATCGTTTGGTTGTGCAGGGCATTTACAATCGTCCGTGGAAATTCGGTGCCTTAAATATGCTGGTGGAAAGCGGACAAAATAAAATTTGGGGCAATGTTTTCGATCGCAAGTACACCGATAGTTATCTTAATTTAAAAAGCGCTGCCCGTTTTCGCCTGCCCGATTCGCTGCGATTAACCGCGGCTTTAAATCTGAATGCACAATGGGGCCAGCCCTGGCAATTGAATCCGGCGCTTTATTTGAACTGGCAAAATAACGCTTTGGACGTGCAACTAAGCGCCGAACAGTCCGGCCGTTTTCCCTGCGCCGATGAGCGATTTTTCAATTTTAACGGCATTGGCGCCAATCGAAAAATTGCTCCGGAGCGGCATCGGGAACTGCGCGGCGGGCTGCTCTGGAAAACGTTTCCCTGGAATCATAATCGGTTGGCTTTGGTGTACCATCACA
>JALWEA010000546.1 GCA_027039465.1 Calditrichia bacterium
CATTATCGCCGGACTTTATCCGGCGCAAAAAGCGGCCAAAATGGATCCGATTATGGCCTTGCGGTATGAGTAAAAAAACATCTGTTAAGTTAATGAGGTGATTCCGGAATATTTTTCATTGCATCCCACCGGAGACGATTCTTGAAGTTTATTTTTAGTCACAGATTAAAACTCTTGAGATTTTAATATTTGATAATTTTTTATTTTTGCTCTTCTGTAAATACAGCGGTATTTGCGATCTAAATTCCTTCTTGGGGCAAAAGGGAAAAACCCTTTGCACTTAATGCACTATTGCTCCCTCGCCCTTATTCCTTGAACTACTATCATTAAGACAAAGATGCCCCCTTTCTTCGTTACAATTCCGCCTGCTTTTTTACTATTCGGAAAAGATACCCCGGTTTGTAAATTGTGATAACGACCGTCATTCGGGAAATATGAAAATTTATTTTTACTCTTTACATATTGCTTGCCTTTAAAGCGGATTAGCCTTAAAATGCCTTCGTCATTCCATAAGTAGGAGAAAATCATGGCACGTATTTTTTCCTTTGTTTTACTTACTTTTGTTTTTGTCGCTACAACTCTTATCAGTCAAGTTGTAACGCCCGATAAAAATTATACTCAATTTGTCAATCCGTTCATCGGCACCGGATCGGTGGATAGCCTGAGCCTTTCGGGCAGTAACTTCCCTGGAGCCGTTTACCCTTGGGGATTGGTGCAATTGAGCCCGGATACCAGAGACAATCCGGAAGATCCCTGTAGCGGTTACGATTATGCCGACAGCACCATCGTGGGATTTAGCCATACCCATTTAAGCGGTACCGGCGTGGCCGATTTGTTCGATTTTTTGTTCATGCCCTATCAAGGGCCCGTCTGCTGGAATGCCGTGGAGGATGCCCAGGGGCATCCAGGCTACCAATCAACCTTTTCCCACCAAAACGAACAAGCGCACCCCGGCTACTATCGGGTTTTACTCAATCGATCGCATATTACGGCGGAACTGACAGCCAGCGAACATTGCGGCATGCAGCGTTACACGTTTCATGAAAAGGGCCCCGTGCATGTAATGATCGATTTGGATCATTCACTAGATAAGAAGCGTCCGTATTGGGTGTGTCGGCTTATCGGTGCGGAAGTGCGCATCGTCAATGATCATACGATAGAAGGGTATCGCATTATTACCGGTTGGGCGCCATTACGTAAAGTTTACTTTCGGGCTGAATTTTCACGTCCTTTTACACAAAATGCCATACACGCCGGACATCGGGTGTACCACAACGTTTCGATTGTCAATCATCCGCACTTGAAGGTGAATCTGACTTTTGACGGTCAGAATCAAAAACCGTTGATTGTAAAGGTGGGCCTGTCTTCGGTCAATTATGCGGGAGCCAGAGAAAATCTGAATTCCGAAATTCATGATTTTAATTTTGACCGCATCGCCAAACAAACCGAATTAGCCTGGAATCGGGAATTAAGTTGCGTGGATGTGCAGGCATCGCCCCGGCAAAAAACCATTTTTTACACGGCGCTTTATCACCTGTTCATTCACCCCAACAATATTGCCGATGTTAACGGGCATTATTTAAATACGAACTTCGATTTGCGAACCGCACCCGACGGTAAACATTACAGCACTTTTTCTCTGTGGGATACTTACCGCGCAGCCCATCCGTTGTACACCATTTTACGGCCGGATTTGGATGCGGCTTTCATTAATTCCATGTTACGCCAATATCGTGATTTTGGTTATTTGCCCATTTGGCAATTGTGGGGCAGCGAAACCTACTGCATGATCGGCAACCATGCCGTACCGGTTATTGCCGATGCCTTCCGTAAAAACATTAAGGGTGTTAATTACGAGAATGCTTACCAGGCGGTCAAAGCTTCACTGACAACGCCACACCAAAATGCGCCGTTCGATTTACTGGATCGCTACCATTACATTCCGGAAAACCTGCAAACGCAATCGGTCTCCATCACTTTGGAAGGCGCCTACGACGACTGGTGCGCGGCGCAAATGGCCAAAGGTCTCGGGCAGAAAAAGGATGCCGAATACTTTTCCCGACGCGCGAGTGATTACAAAAATTTGTTTGATCCAAAAATCGGCTTTTTCAGAGCGAAAGATGATCAGGGTCGGTGGCTGGAACCGTTTTCTCCCTTAAAATACGGCGGTAACGGCGGCTATCCCTTTACCGAGGGTAATGCCTGGCAATATCTATGGTACGTGCCGCAAGATGTACAAGGTTTGGTAACTTTATTGGGCGGGGCAAAAAAGTTCATCCAAAAACTGGATACCTTTTTTAATTTGAAAGCCAAACCGGCCGATGTCAACGGTAACGCTTCAGGGTTTATCGGACGATATGCCCACGGTAACGAGCCG
>JALWEA010000547.1 GCA_027039465.1 Calditrichia bacterium
TTGTTCGGTAAATTGAACATATTTGCAAATTTCTTTTAAAACCCATCCCCACCCTTCCCTTTTATCAAAGGGAAGGATGCCCATTTAGCCGCGTGCATTTGGTGAATTGTTGAATTGAAGCCGTTGCGTGTCCAATGATGTGCAAGATTGTGGCTAGTTGCCGAGTAACTGCGGCGGGACGATAAATATCTTACTTACGTTGCTGCTTTGGAGGGGATTGCTTCACTCGTTCCTCGTTCGCAATGACAGTCCCTTACGAATAACGCTTCTCCCTTAACTCTTCACTCTTAAACCTTCTCTATTCCTACAAAAAAATCCGTAAGCTTCGGAAGCTAAAAGGATTAGCGCCGGGAATGAATTACGGTGGGGAGTTGGGCAAAATCCTGCCCGGTAGGATTTTGGAAAATGCGCAGATCAAATTCAGGCACTACGGCCAGCAAATGGTCGAAAATATCGGCCTGAATGGCTTCGTAATTTTCCCAGGCGATGTCATTAGTAAAGGCATAAATTTCGATCGGCAGCCCTTGCGGCCCTGGCGGCAACTGGCGTACCATTTTGGTTAAGCCCTGGTGAATTTTGGGATGATTCTTAATGTAATTTGCCGCGTAAACCCGGAAGGTTCCGATATTGGTCATGCGGCGACCGTTTACTTTTACACTGTCATCGATGTGGTGCGCCTTGTTGTATTCTTCCAATTCTTGCAATTTGCGATCAATGTAATCCTGCAGCAAATGAATGCGCCGGAAGCGTTCAATCATTTCCGGATCGCAAAATTTAACGGAATTTTGATCGATGTAAATGGCGCGTTTAATGCGGCGGCCTCCGGTCTCTTCCATGCCGCGCCAGTTTCGGAAGGAATTATCGAGCAATTTATGAGTGGGAATAATCGTGATCGATTTGTCCCAATTTTGCACCTTAATGGTGTGTAAAGCGATGTCCACCACATCTCCGTCTGCGCCGAACTGCGGCATTTCGATCCAATCACCGACGTGCAGCAAATCGTACATGTTGATCTGCAAGCCGGCAACGAAGGAAAGAATGGTATCTTTGAAAATTAACAGGACGATGGCGGTCATGGCGCCGATGCCGCTAAGCAGCATCCACGGGGATTGGTGCGTTAAAATGCCGATGATGAAAATAAGCGCAACCAAGTAATCAATAATGATGACCACCTGCAAATAACTTTTAATCGGTCGGGTTTTGGCCTTGGGTTTCAGCTCGTAATAGCCGTTGGCGGCATTTAAAAACGAAGCAATGACTTTGGCCGTTAAAAAAATGAGTAAAATATTAACCAATCCGTCTACGGTTTTGGCAAAGAGAGGGATTAGAAACAAAAGATTTTTAATGATCAGCAACGGAATAAAATAGGCCAGACTGTGGAGTACTTTGTGCGAAATCAGCAAATCATCAAATTTGGTTTTGGTTTTCCGGGCAAATTTTTTAACTAGGCGAATACCGAGCTTAATGGTAATAACAAGAGCCAAATAGGAAACAATCAGAATAAGAATGAAAAAAATCGTATCGTGAAACCAGGGAAATTTATCAAATAATTGTCTGATGGTGGCGCTTATTTTTTGCATTAAGATTCTTCTCCTGTTTTTACTTCTGCAAATTCTTTGGGCAGCAACAGTTCCTGTTTAATACCGGCATCGCTCTGTTCAAAAAGCCAGGCCGGTTTGCGTACCGCCTCGATGGAATGATCTTCGCGGTAGAGAATGCCGGAACCCAAAGGAATGCCCAATCCGTGAATGTATTTGTTGTTACTAAGGCTCAAGGTGTCTTTTAAGGTTTGCCACGATTCGTTTTCGCGATGCACATCCACAATAAACGGCACAAGTTTTAAGGTTTCGACGAGTTGCCCGTTTTCATCACGAAACATGAGTCCCAAATGAACGGAGCCCGCGGAAACACCGATTAAAAAAGCGCCGGCATAATAGCGATCGACAATCCGCTTGGCCATTCCGGTTTGTTGAAGAATTTCCCATCCGCGCCGCACATCGCCACCGGCTAACAGAATCAGGTCGGCTTGATCCAAAAGCTGCGCGTCGTGTTGCGGAAACTCTTTGAAGATTTGCTCGATGCGTTTAACGCCGGTCTGTTGCATGGCCGCCTGAAAGATCTGATAAAATTCCGGTCGATCATCGTTGGCGGCACCGATGTAAACAGCCGTTTTGGGTGCATTGTTTTTGAATAATCGTTTTAAAAGCCCTTGTCCGCCAAACGACCAAAACAGATTTTGACTGTCGGCCAAAAGTAAAATCGGTTTGAGTGCCAAAACTCCCCTCCTCAATGATTGAATAAATTATTAATTTTTGCAAATGATGCAAGTTTGTTTGTTTTTCGGAGGCCGGGCATCTGACTGATTGCTATCAGTCAGATGACATTTTGTTTTTGGACTGATAGCAATCAGTCCAAAAAATCAGGAATATTTTAGCGAATAAAGCGTTTGTTCGGGAAAAGGCGGCGGAAAGCATGGGATGCGATTCAGTTGATGTTCTAACGGATAGGGCAGGGTGGTTCGAAGTGACGACACTTTTCGTGCCACCAATTCATTACGATCAAAGCGCCGTCTCATTAAAAAACGGCCGAAAGATGAATTCGTAAAAAACGGAGAAATTATGAGAAGTTTTTTGCATTTAGGGTTGTTGGCAATCCTTCTTTTGCTGCAACCGGTCAAAGGAGGTAACGTGTTAAAGCCCGGAACCAAAGCTCCCGATTTTGCCCTGAAGGACGAACAGGGTAAAACACATCGGTTGTCGGATTACCGAGGGAAAATGGTTGTACTCTATTTTTACCCCAAGGATTTTACGCCAGGTTGTACGGCGGAAGCTTGCAATTTGCGCGATAATTTTGACGCGCTGCAGAAAAAGGGCATAGTGATTTTGGGCGTGAGTTACGACAGCCAGCAAAAGCACAAAGAATTCAAAGAAAAATATCAGCTGCCGTTTCCTTTACTTTCCGACACGGCTAAAACAGTAGCCGCAAAATACGGCGCAAAGAGTACGCTGACGGGATTCTTATTTGCCAAGCGGATCACTTATTTGATTGATGAAAAAGGTTTTGTTTTGCACGTTTTTGACAAGGTAAAGACCAAAAGTCATGCCCAACAAATTTTGGACTTTCTTAAGGCGCACAAAAAATGATCTGCCTGCTTTACGAAGCCACAACGGACTAATTGCCGAGTTTATAAAATTTGAATTAAACTGTTGTTATCTGAATTATTAAGCTTGTCTCACGGCAAACCTTTCGAATTGTCCTGGATTTGCCGGAGAATTAGAAAAAAATTAAGCCACTAAGGGCTGCAGGTTTTCTTAAATTGGTTTTGAAGTAGCGCAATTTACACAACCTTGCCATCCTGCCTAAATTTGCATCTGTTTGCTTATTCTCCTAAGTTTGAACGCAATTATTACAAAGAGATGAACGGGCAATGAGGCGCTTCGTTTTACGCAATCAAAGAGAAAACAATCGATTACTACGGATTTTAATCTACTTCTTTGTAGGTTTAAATTTTTTAAACTGGATAGCCCCGGTGTTGAGTGCAAGTACCAATGCCATTGCCCAATACGTTGGCGCCGGCATTTATTTTTTGTTAGACCCCATTTGTCACCAGTTGCCGGATCGGTGCCTTTTCATCCGGCATTTACCGATGGCCCTGTGTGTGCGGTGCACGTTTATCTATTTGGGCGTTCTGCTGGGATTGTTAATTTTGTACCGACAAAGACGATTGCGGCTGAATTCGTTTTTGGTTTATGCCGTGTTCGGCTTTGTGGCCATTGAAATTTTTACGGAGAAAATAGGGCTGTACGCTAATTGGTCGCTGTTGCGAGGAGTCAGCGGGTTTTTGCTGGGATTGTTCGTGGTTTTGTATTTTGCTCAATTTGCAATTCCGAATTTAAAAACGCAGCAAACGGAAGGCTCCGGGACGGCTATTAAAACAAATAAAGGAACGCATTCCTGAAAATCGAAAACAAATGAGGTGAATGGATGCAAAAACAAGGTTACTATCAGGCGGTGATTTTAGGTGCATTGGTTTCGGCATTAACGGACAGCATTCCTCTGCTTAGTTTCGTGAATGTCTTTTGCTGTATCGGCATTGCTTCCGGCGGTTTTGTTACGCTTTGGCTTCTGCGCCGCCAAAATCCCGAAAAAGAGTACTTCACCACACCGGAAGTGATTCACCTTGGTTTGCTTACCGGAATCATCGGAGCTTTTCTCTCGTATGTGTTTCAATATATTGTTTTTTTGTGGATCGGAAATTGGCAGGTGCAATGGTTGCTGAACGCCATGAATAACATGGAAGAGCTACCGCCTTTGTGGGATAAAATGTACGAGGAATTGCAGCGGCCGGAATATCAGGGATTTGCAGGCGTCGCTATTTTGGTGCGCAATTTGATCATTTTTCCCATCTTTACTTTTTTGGGTGCGTTAATCACGAACAAGATTTTTATTCGGAAAACATTGAAAAAGGGTTAAGGGTATAAGGGTTGAATTGTTGATTGGTTGAATGGTTAAATGGGGGAAATCGTTATTCGTATATTCGTGATTCGTTAATCGTGAATTATTGCTTGTGCAGTCGGTGGAATTGCTTCGCCCCTACCAGTCCGGCAGAATCACTCGGGAACGGGACGCGGTCAAAGCAACCGGTTGGTGAGTAGAGACTGCGAAGGCTGGATCGTATTGAGACACGGTGGCAGTACCAGTTCCCAATTCCAGTTCCTAATTCCCATTTAACCCTTATACCCTTAACTCTTAACCATCAATCAACCCCAATAATATTTTTGCATCATCTTGTATATTTATTTAAACTACATTCCCGAAATATGAACAAAATACGGTTAAATAAATCCAATGCTCGAAGCTCAGAAACCCGCAAAACTTATTTTGGAAGACGGAAGCGTTTATTACGGCACCTCGTTCGGGTATCCGCAATCCGTAGCCGGAGAAATCGTTTTTAATACGGGAATGACCGGTTACCCGGAATCGTTAAGCGATCCGTCATACTACGGCCAGATT
Organism: Calditrichia bacterium; assembly: GCA_027039465.1. Taxonomy (GTDB): domain Bacteria; phylum Calditrichota; class Calditrichia; order Calditrichales; family Calditrichaceae; genus Caldithrix. The sequence continues at coordinate 5,014 of JALWEA010000547.1, forward strand.
TTGGTGCTGACCTTTCCTCTAATCGGAAATTACGGCATGCCGCCATCTGATTCTCCAGGTGATTTGTTTAAATGGTACGAAGCGCCGCGGGGAATGATCAGCGCTTTGGTGGTTGATGATTATTCCCATGATTACTCCCATTGGCAGGCGCAAATCAGTTTGGCGCAATGGCTGTACAATCAAAAGATTCCTGCCATTTCGGGCGTTGACACGCGATCGCTTACCAAACGTATTAGGGAAAAAGGAGTGATGTTGGCCAAACTAATAATCGGCGATGAAGCGGATATTGATTTTTTTGATCCCAATCGTGAGAATTTGGTTGCCAAAGTCAGTATTGAAAAGCCCGTATTGATGGGCACGGGTAAAAAACGGGTGGTTGTGGTGGATTGCGGTTGCAAGCACAGTATTTTTGACGAATTGCAACAGCGCGATGTGGAGATTTTGCGTGTGCCGTGGAATTACCCGGTGGAAGAGGAAAAAGCAGACGGCGTGTTAATTTCAAGTGGCCCGGGCGACCCGGCGGTATGCACGGAAACCATTGAACATACGCAAAAATTGCTGAGCAAAGGCACGCCGACGTTCGGCATTTGTTTGGGACACCAAATCATGGCCCTAGCCATCGGCGCCAAAACGTATAAGATGAAATACGGGCACCGCAGTCAAAACCAGCCGGTGGTCGATCGCCAAACGGGCAAGGCATACATCACTTCACAGAATCACGGTTATGCCGTGGACGAAACGACCATTGACAAAGATTGGAAGCCATTCTTTACCAATATCAACGATCAAACCAGCGAAGGGTTGATTCACACTTCCGGTCGGTTTTTAAGCACACAATTTCATCCGGAAGCTTCGCCAGGCCCAACAGATACGCGATTTTTGTTTGACCGGTTTGTGGAATTAATTAAATAATCGACTAACCATCGAAGGAAATAGCATTAAGCGGAAAAGGGGAGCATAAAACTTTCGTGGAAGTTAAATCCTTAAAAAAAGTACTGATTTTAGGTTCGGCTGCCTTGAAAATCGGCGAAGCAGGAGAGTTCGACTATTCGGGTAGTCAGGCCATTAAAGCCCTCAGGGAAGAGGGCATTTTTACCGTTTTGGTTAATCCGAACATTGCCACCATCCAAACCTCCAAGCAATTGGCCGATCGGGTTTATTTTTTGCCTGTGACCGTGGATTTTGTGCGGAAGGTTATCGAGAAAGAACGTCCGCAGGGTATTTTGCTGAGTTTCGGAGGGCAAACCGCTTTAAATACCGGACTGGAATTGTACCACCAAGGCATTTTGCAAAAATATGATGTACAAGTGTTGGGCACGCCCCCGCAAACCATTATTGATACGGAAGACCGCGAGCAATTTATAAAGCGGCTTAATGAAATCGGGGTGCAAACCGCACGCAGCGATGTTGCCACAACCGTAGACGAAGCGTTGGAAGTTGCCGAGCGCATCGGTTATCCGGTGATGGTGCGGGTGGCTTATGCTCTTGGCGGCCTGGGCTCAGGCACTTGCTCCGATGCCCGAGAATTAAGCGAAAAAGCAACCAAAGCCCTGGCTTATGCCCCGCAGATTTTAATTGAAGAGTACTTGCACGGTTGGAAAGAAATCGAATACGAAGTAGTACGCGATCGTGACGACAACTGTATTACGGTGTGCAACATGGAAAACTTCGATCCCATGGGCATTCACACCGGTGAAAGTATTGTTGTGGCTCCCAGTCAAACTTTGAACAATGAAGAATATCATCATCTGCGTTCCATTGCCATTAAAGTGGTACGCCATTTAAAAATTGTCGGGGAATGCAATATTCAATATGCGTTGAATCCCGAAACTTCGGATTACCGTGTTATTGAAGTCAATGCGCGTCTTTCCCGCAGTTCGGCGTTGGCTTCCAAAGCAACCGGTTACCCGCTGGCCTTTGTGGCCGCTAAATTGGCTTTGGGCTATCGCCTTCCGGAATTAAAAAACAGTGTGACCAAAACGACCTCGGCTTTTTTCGAACCGGCCCTGGATTACGTGGTGGTCAAAATACCGCGCTGGGATTTAAAGAAGTTTCGTTTGGTGTCCCGCAAAATCGGTTCCGGCATGAAATCCGTGGGCGAAATTATGGCCATCGGGCGTCATTTTGAAGAAGCGTTGCAAAAAGGCTTACGCATGCTGGAGATCGGAGCGCTGGGATTGGTCGGCAACGAAAACTTTAAATTCGATGATCTGACCGATGAGTTGCGTTCGCCGACGGAGGAACGGATTTTTGCCATCATGCAGGCTTTTGCGCAGGGCTTTACGGTTGAAGAAATTCATGACCTTTCGAACATTGATCGC
>JALWEA010000548.1 GCA_027039465.1 Calditrichia bacterium
GATTGGGAATGTGGGTCGTCTGAATAATTTTACGTACGTTTTCATCCGTTATATCGGCATTACTGTAAAGAAAATCCGAAAAACCGGGTTTCTTTTTACAGGCAAACGAATTATGCAGCACTCCGCGGCGCAAGTCTCCGTCGATCAAGATGGTCGGTAATTTTTGTTGAGCGAAAGTTATGGCCAAATTGCCGGCATTTAAAGATTTACCTTCATCCGGATTGAGCGAAGTAATAAAAATGGATTTTAACTTACGCTCTTTATTGAATAGCAACTGCGTGCGCAAACTTCGATACGCTTCTCCCACCGGCGTAGGCGAATAATCGGCAGTAACCAATTTCGGATCGATACGGGCCGGATCATCAATTTTAACATCGATAATTTCTTTTTCCGTTTTAATAACCGGAATTTTACCGATCACACGAATCGGAATCGCTTTCTCCAATTCTTCGGAAGTACGAACGGTTTTATCAAAAAAGTCAAGAACGATCACCACAACAACCGCTACCCCAAGACCCAGAATCAAACCGATCATCAATATTTTCAAATAAGTTTTGAACTTACTAATGGGCAATGGAACAGGTGCATGATCCAAAATAACCACATCTCCAACCTCAACCGCATCGGCAATTTTGGCTTGATTGTATTTGATTAGCAAAGAAGAATAAACCTGATCGGCTACCGAGCGTTTGCGCTCCAATTCCGCCAATTTAAGTTCTTTGGCCGGTAATCTGCGAATTTTGCTGGCATTTTCATTGATCTTGCGGTTCAACTCGGCTAATTGCAGGTTCATCTGATTCAATTGATTTTGCGCTGTTAAAACGACCTTCTTTTCCAAGTCGGCCATTTTTTTCGAATTTTCCTTAACATAAGGATGGGTCGGGGAATAAGTACTGAGCAGGCGGCTGCGTTCCGTATTTAGTGTGGTAAATTCCGAAGCTAAGGCCGTGGCCGTGGGCGCACCCTGCGCGGTTAAGAAAGCAATAATTTCATTAAGAATGGAATAGCGGTCGTCCCCTTTGCTGGCTTGCAAGCGTTTTAAGAGACCTTCTAATTCATTAATACGATTCAGTAGTTGATTCTTTTGGGCATCATAGTTGGAAATCCCGGTAATAATGCCCGTTGCATCGGCATTCAGGCCAACCCACGGATTGCGCTCTCTGAAATTCTTCAACTGTTGTTCTGCCTGATCCAGCTCCTGTTTGGCCGTTTGCAATTGTTCCTTAAGAACGTTCAGAACCTCACGCGTTTGATATTTCTTAAGGTCCAAATTCTCTTTAACAAATTCATCCAGAATCGTATTCAATGTTCTGGCAATCAGATGACGATCAACCCCGCTTATTGAAATGGAAAGCAAAGTACGCGCTCTGTTCTTAAACTTGAAACTTAAGGAATTCAATAAATTTTCAATGGCCCGATCTCGGGAATTAACCGAATAAATCAATTTATTATGATTATCCCAGTAACTTTTTTTCAAAACCAATCCAACACCGCCGTATTCAATGGTATTGTTATCAGGATAATCTACCTCGAGCACTTTTTTATCTTCGATGGATCTGTCCTTACTAGTATAATAAAGGATTAACTTATTACCCTGCTTTCTTAACTCGAATTTCCCTTTCAGATAATTCGGGCGTAAATAGACGCTGTCCACGGCATCGTAACGATCCACCCCGCCAAAACGTACCACAAGGCTAAGCTTATCAACCACTTTCCCCAAAAAGTTACGACTCATCAAAATCCCGATTTTACTTTCGAATTCAGGCTTGCCGCGTGTGTTCATTTCGTTTAACGATCGCGTATCCTGGAACTGTAACAGCGCTTGTGTGGTGTAAACAGGTCTCGGACTAAGCTTTAAAGCAACGGCCATGGAAAAAAGAGCCACAAGAATAAAAACGGTTAAAAACAGCCATTTCTTGCGTTTAAAAAGCCGAATGTAATGGTGCCAATCAAGCTTTGAATCGCTAAAAGCCAAGTCGTTGGATTTTTTTCTACTATTCATTTTGTAATCCTTCTACATGATTATCTCGTACGCAATATAATCAAATCGCGTTGATATGTATTGTAAATAGCCCAAATCGTAGTTGCAAACGATAAGACGGGTAAAACATCCCGCACGTGGTCCCAAAAAGTCGGACGGGTCGGAGAAGGCGTCCAGAAAATATCACCGGATTTGAATCCCATTCGCTTTAATGAAATCCCCTTCTCGTACAAAGCCACAATATGTTTGGAAAATTCCTTATCCCCGTGTTGCCACTTCAAATCCTTAATACCGTCTTCGGTGAGCGTTCCGCCTGCCAAATGGACCACATCCCACAGCGAACTGTTAATATCAACGTAATACAGCCCGGGACGCACAAAGCCGCCCAATAAACTTACCCGTACCACAGGCTTCACGTAAAAATTGGGGAATTTTAAATAGCTTTCAAAATTCTTTTTAAGAAAAGCTCTGAGATCGCTGATAGTCATTTCCGCAACATGAATTTTACCCACAATAGGAAGCTCGGTATATCCCCGATCGTCAATCGCAAACACGCCGTTTAAAAATGAGGCGGTGTCCGGAAAGGTGGAAATAAAAACCCCGTCTCCTGGAGTGAAAGGAAATTCCGCCCAATCAGGATCATTATGAGGTACTATCGTGGAATCTTGAGCCAAACCGTAATGAACCATTCCTAAAATAAAGATTAGACTCAACACCAAGGTTAATCTCTGAGATACATTTTTCATGGTTTTAATTCCCATTTTAACATGACCTGTAAAAGCGATAACGCTTTTCTTTGGTATTTAAATCCATTTCTTTTAGCAGGCGATATAACTTAAAGATGCCGATTTTTGTATTCCCGAATTGTTCGTGACGCAAAATTTTACGAATACCGAATAATCCGACCAATGGATTCTGAGCAACTACTTTTTTAATTTTTTCCTGTATGGGTAATTCGGCCAATTTCACATCTTGTTTAATTAATTGAGGCGAAAATTCGTGTATGGTCTCTTTTCTAAAATCCATTGCCGTAAAAAGCGTGTCTTCCTTTTTAGTTTTATTTTCCGGCTTATCGGGCGAAGACGGTTCTGCAATTTGTTCGATTTCTTCCAAATCGATCTCTTCAACCGTTTCTTCTTCCTCCACATCTTTCAAATCAACGGCAGTTTCATCCAAATCCGGGCTTCCATTACTTTCTTCCTCGATTTCTCCTATTACCATATCCAATTCTTCCTGCTCTTTGCGAAAAGAAGCCGCGGCAGCCTCAACAGACGGATAGTCTTCCAAAATATGGTAAAATTCAAGCATTTGGTAAACTTCATAAATTTCGGGACGCATACTAGCCAATTTAATATCGCCGCCTTTATCTCGAAATCGTTTAATTTCACCTACAAAAACACCCCAGCCGGCACTACTCATATAATACACATTACTAAAGTCGACAATAACACGATAGCATCCGCTCTCAATAATGTTATCAAAGAGTTTTTCCAATTGGTAGCTATTGGATTGATCGACATGGCCGCCCAATTCAACGACCATTACGTCGCCACTTTGATCGGCAAATTTGGATTCGATTTGTAATTTTTCCATTGAATCACCTTTTTATTTATGGCTCCGCCACCTTAATTACAGGGCATCAATCCCCTGTAATTAAATTATGCTTATGTAATAACATAACCAATTCTAAAAATAAAATTTTTCGTGTTAAGATACATTATTTTTTGTGTCTTAACACTTTTGCAAATGTTCTTCAGGGTCAATTGTGAAAATCGTCCTGTTTTGAAAAAAAATTAATTTTTAATCTAATTTATTGGCCTTCGCCTCGTAAAACAACTAAGACGGTTTTTAATAATATTTTAAGATTGAATAGAAAAGAATTTCGATTTTCAATATACTCGATATCTTTCTTTATTTTCTCTTTTACGTCTTCAATAGTTTCGTCATAACCGACCGTCACTTGAGCTAATCCCGTAATGCCGGGTTTGGTTTTAAGTCGGGCCATATAAAACGGAATTTGTTTTTTAAATTGATTGGCAAAAAAGGGACGCTCCGGCCTTGGGCCAATAAAACTCATATCCCCTTTAAGAACGTTTAATAATTGCGGCAGTTCATCAATTCTTGTTTTTCGTAAAAAACGTCCCACTTTGGTTACCCGAGGGTCCTGTTTGGTCGCCCAGGCCGGACCGGTTTTCTTCTCAGCATCCTGAACCATTGAACGAAATTTATGCACGGCAAATACTCTCCCCCCGTGGCCCAACCTTTGCTGAGAGTAAATAATAGGACCAGGGGTTTCTAATTTTATTGCAATCGCCACTATTATAAACAATGGAAACAGCAGAATCAACAATGTCAAAGAAACAAAAATGTCAAAAAATCGCCTGAAACCAAATTCCCTAGGACTAAGGACTTGTTTTATCACATGACGAACCACATGATCATAATCGGAATCGTAAGCGTCCGAGACTATCGAATACTCAATATGATTGCTATTGCATAACTCAATAATTCGCGGTAAATAAATTTTTTCAGGAGGTGAAAGGACAATCAGAACATCGGTAATATTATATTTCCGAACAACCTCGGCAAAATTTTCAAGATCTCCGAGAACGGGAACATTCTTGTAATGACGCTTACGGTCATTCCCCTCGGGACGAATAAAACCGCGAACATTATACCCTAAGGCCGGGACTTCCAAAAGTCGGTCGTATAAAGTAACCGCTTCAACATTCCAACCAATGATCAATGTATTCTTTTGCGGAGGGCTTTGCATTCTTTCCCTTTGATTAAACCAAATTCCATTTAAACAGTTACAAGTTTACGAATTTCCATCATTTTTGATGTGTTATAAATCAATTCGGAATTTTTTTGTATTTTGCCAAGTATATTCCGAATCGGGTTAGGCAATATCCTTTGCCTGAGATTAAACCGAACTTTACAAAAAAATTGCTAAAAACCGATTGAGAAATCTCAATTTTTAAGCCTTAGCTTAAAACGCTTAATTATTAATATTTTTAAACTTTTTTATTGATCGGAAAAAAAATCAATATTTTAAGCAAAAAAATCACAAAAGTGATAATAAGAATTGTAATACTGAAATTATCGACTTTTTAATTCTTTTGGCATTTATACCATCCGATGCAAAGAATTCAATCCTAAACTTAACAATTAAAATGATAACCAGTTAAAGAACAAGTCATTGCGATGTTGGGAACCATAGCTAGCGCCATGGATTATTAAGTTAGTGACATGATTGCCTTTAAAACCCACCCCCATCCCCTTCCTGCTAACGCCCCGATGCTCGGGATTTTCAACATGGAGGGGTGCCTCTTTGATTTTATCCGTTCATATAATTGGTGAAGTATTGAAGCTAATTGCTCACAGATTTCAAAGAACGCGACCGGTTCCCGAGTGATTCTGACGGACTTGTAGGTGCGAACGCAGCGAGCAAAGCAGCGATCCCTTCCAAAGCAGCAACAGATTTACTGAATTCTTAGTTCCGACGCAGTTACTCGGTATTCGGCCACAATTTTGAGTGCCAGTGGGCGAATAATCACTTCAATTCAAAAATTCACCAAATGCCCGCAGTTAATTGGGCTTCCCGAGAATCGGGACCGGAGATGGGTTTAAATATTGCAATTGCGAGCCTATTATGTCAATAGTAGTAGGCGCGGAACCACGGCATGCGCCATGGTCCTGACCTCGTGGCACAAAAAACGCTCAATTTATGTCAAAGCATTGCCGACCGCCCGAATGATAACTTTATTTATCTCAGGTTAATTCCCCGTTAGCGATTTAATTTAAGTAAAACGGTTTTATAAAAAAAAAGCCAGAGCACATCAACCGTGATCTGGCTAAAAAGGATTTAAAATTTAAAGATCAAACTTTCAAAATCTCTTCTTCCTTGTTTTTCATAATCTCATCAATCTCTTTGATGTGATCATCCGTAAGCTTTTGAATTTCATCTAGGTAATCTTTAAGCTGATCTTCGCTAATCTCATGATTTTTTTCTAATTTTTTCAGATGGTCGTTCGCATCACGGCGCACATTGCGCACGGCCACGCGCGCATCTTCGGCGAATTTGTGAATCAACTTCACCAAATCTTTACGCCGCTCTTCGCTTAGTTGAGGAATAGGGATGCGGATTACCGTTCCGTCGTTACTGGGATTTAAACCCAAATCGGCCTTTTGAATTTCCTTTTCGATTTCCCCGAGCATCTTCTTTTCCCAGGGTTGCACCACCAATAATCTCGGTTCCGGTGCGGTAACCGTAGCCGCCTGATTCAACGGTACTTTTTGTCCGTAGTAGTCAACGCGAATACCGTCGAGCAAAGTGGGCGTTGCGCGTCCGGTTCTGATTTTCACCAATTCATCATGAAAGGCACTAATCGCACCATCCATCCGACGTCTGGCATCTTTAATAATTTCCTTGGCTTCCATAGCTTACCCCTGAACTTTGGTTCCTATCGATTCTCCGAATACGATTTTATGCAAATTGCCCGAAACATTGAAATTAAAAACAATGATCGGTAAATGATTCTCCATTGCCAGAGTAATTGCCGTGGTATCCATTACCTTCAATCCCCGGCGCACAACTTCCATGTACGTCAATTCATCAAATTTAATGGCGTCTTCCACTTTTTCGGGATCCGCATTGTACACACCGTCAACACGCGTGCCTTTGAGGATCACATCCATCTTCAGTTCAATGGCCCTCAACACCCCGGAAGTATCCGTTGTGAAATACGGATTGCCGGTTCCGCCGCCCAAAATAACCACATTACCCGCTTCTATGGCTTCCATGGCTTTGGCCGGTGAATAAGGGTCTACAATCGCCCCGACATTAAAGGCCGAAAGCACCCTGGATTTAATACCGTTCTGCTTAAAAATGCTGTGTAAGGCAAGGGCATTAATCACTGTGCCCAACATGCCCATCTGATCGGCCGTAACACGATCGACATTTACTTCGTACGAAGTCAGCCCCCGAAAAATATTGCCGGCACCGATCACAATGGCCATTTGCACCCCGACTTCATGAAGCATCTTGACTTCCTGCATGAAGTATTGTAATTGGGAAGCGGCGATACCGGTACCGGCATCGCCCGCTAAAGATTCACCGCTTAATTTCAGCAGAATACGTTTGTATTTTAGCCGAGGCGACGGACTCATATTTATTCTCCGATGCGAAAACGCGCAAAACGTTTGATCGTAATATTTTCGCCTACCTTAGCGATGGTTTCGGTTACCAGATCCTTAATGGTTTTATCCGGATCTTTCACATAAGGTTGTTCCAACAGG
>JALWEA010000549.1 GCA_027039465.1 Calditrichia bacterium
AATTATGACAATAACCCACATTTGAAAATGTGGGTTATTGTCATAATTCCCTTTCGGGAATTTTTTCTGACAAACTTTTGAAAAAGTGCCCTATCTTCAGAAGTTTTACGATTTTTAAATCTTCCCTGCCGATATCTACTATTCCACAATCATGGCTAATTCCATGTTGATCACTGAATTACCTCCCCTTCTCTTCGAAGAAGAGAGGGGGAATGAGGGGGTGAGTTAAACATCGCACAAATTAATTTTTCAAAAATTTCCAGTTAATACAAAACAATTTCAATCTTTAGAGATTCCCAATCAAATTCCTTTTCCGTTAGAATCCAAGCCCCTTCCCATTAAAACATGGCTCTTATTTGTGACAAATAAGGACTTTTCGGATCTTTGGCCTTTAGCTGTTGATACAGGGCCTTAATTTTATCCGGTTGATTCCTACGAAAATAGATTTTGGCCAATTCCAGATACAATTCGGGTTTAGTGTTGCCGTGTTTCAAAGCCAGTTCGAATTGATGCTGCGCTTCATTCGCATTCCCGATGACCCGATAATACAATCCCCGATAATAAAAAAGCTCCCCATGCCGGAATTTACGCTTGTCCACACCCGTAAGCAGGGCAAAATAGCCATCATAGTCTTTGACTTTGAACAACGTCTCAAAAGCCCGGATGGCCTGCTCCTTTGAAAAACATTTCTTGCACGGACACGATTCGTAATATTGCGCCGCTTTGCTTGAATCCCCTCGGGCGACGTCAATGTCCCCTTTCATCAAAAAGTAGGCAGGCGCAGGAGGACTGTGTGCCAAATCCATGCGAATTTTATAATCGGTTAAAACATCTTCAGCCAAATCAAGGCTGTCCAATTCAATGTAAAGATGCGCAATGCGTAATAAAATATCGGTTTGGGTTTCATCAAAGGCAAAGGCCTTTTTCAGATAGGCAATGCCCGTTAAATGATCCCCTTTTTTGATGTACAGCTCACCGATTTTCTGCAAAACATCCGGTGCATGCGGGCGAACCTTTAAAGCCTGCTGATAGGCAATTATGGCCGAATCGACCTGATGCAGAGAATCGAATATTTGCGCCTTTAACACATAAAACAACGAAATGCGATTATTGAGTTCGATCGCCTGGTTTATTTGCTTTAAAGCCGTTTGCCAATGCCCGTCGAATTTAGCCACCAACGCATTTTCGTAATAGCGAAAAGCCGATGGTTCGGGTGCTTTTTTGGGTGAGGGTAAACGAGCGGGATAGCACCCCTGCAAAAAAAGCAACAACGCGCTCAACAGTAAAAATAATATTTTAAAAGATCGAATCATTCCGTGCCACAACTAAGTTTGTTGTTTTTTCAGATGCTCTGTTAACCATTCGTAAGCATCCTGGCAAAGCAACTTGTAATCCAGATTATTCAAAGAATTATGCGCCTGATGCTCAAGCAATTCGATCACCAAATCCGAAAATTCGGGATCTTCTTTTGACCACCGGATAATGTGCGCGGTAATGAATTCCTTTTGCTCGGAACAAATCATGCGCAAAGTCAAAATAGCGGCCACACGACGCATTAATTTGTTTTCACCGTTCTTGAATTTTTCAATATACGGCAAGGCGATATTCGGATCTTTACGCGCTGAAAATTCGATTGCCTGTAAAGTGAATTGGCGTAAATTCTCATCGCTGTCTTTCAACAGAATCTCATATACCTCTTCCCAACCGTCTTTCGGGCCATAGCGACCAATCATCTCGGCCAATACGCCTTTATCGTGCACCGCTTTCTGACGGTTTTCCCTGAAATAGTGATCAATAGCATCCGGTAGCTCTGTCAGCATTTCATCCGTGATATCCTCGGGATACGAAACATCCATGGCCTGACAGGCATGAATCAGAAAATTCGTTGCATTTCTGATTTTGCCGGTAGAAGGATTCGTTTCCAGATAAAAATCATACAACTCTTGTAAATTCGCCATTCAATCTCCGTTTTTTACGCTCATTGCTTAACCGGTTTATTGGTTAAACGGAGTATTCGTTAACCGATAACCGTTATTCGTGTATTTAAATAAACTGTCATTGCGAACGAGGCACGAGTGACGCGGCGATCTCTTCCGTAGGTATTGCTTCACTCCACTGCTTTTCGCTACGATTAACATTTTGTTGATGGTGGGCTGTCATTCTGATCCCGATGTATCGGAAGAAGAATCCCTAACATTATTCATATCCGTTGCCGCTTTGGAAGGGATTGCTTCACTCGTTCCTACTATTGACATATTAGGTTCGCAAGTTCCTTCTTAAAACCCATCCCCTCCCTTCCCTACGAATCGTAGGGAAGGGTGCCCAATTAGCTATGGGCATTTGATTAATTGTCGAATTGAAGTCATTTTTCGCCCACCAGCACGCAAAATTGTGGCAGAATGCCAAGTAACTGCGACGGAACTAAGAATTTCGTAAATCCGTTGCCACTTTGGATGGGATTGCTTCACTCTCCCGCTCGCGGGCTCGCGGGATCGTTCGCAATGACAGCCCTTTACGAATATTTTCCCAATTAAACCATTCAACAATTTAACCATTTAACTTTTTTACGATTAACGAATACACGAATAACGCTTCACCCTTAACACTTAACACTTAACTCTTAACTCTTAACTATTAACTATTCCACCATTCAATCGCCTCACACTAAAACTTGTACCCGATCTTTCTCAAAAAATCTTTTCGAACTTTAATGTCCTCTTCCGTCTCTATGCCCTTGGTTTTAACGCCGTCCACAACCCCTAAAATGGCTCTGCCCTGTTCTGTTTCGGCAATAATTACTTCCGTCGGGTTGGCAGTGGCGCAAAAAATGCGGGTTACTTCGGGCACCATTTTAATCGTATTCAACACGTTAACCGGAAAAGCATTGCCTAAAAAGACGATGAAGCTATGCCCGGCGGCCAAATTCATGGCGTTCTTTTTAGCCAATTCAATCAATTCCTCGTCCGTGCCGGAGTACCGCACCAAAGCCTGCTGCGAGGCTTCACAAAAGGCCAGGCCGAATTTAATACCAGGCACCGTATTGACCAAAGCTTCGTGAACGTCTTCCACCGTTTTAATAAAATGGGAATGTCCCAGAATAAAATTCATATCTTCCGGTTTTTCGATCTTCACAACTTTTAATTCCATGCTGCCTCCTTTGCCAAAATTGAACTGCCTAAATTTAAAATATTTCCGCTAATAAGCAATGATTAATTTGCTCGGCAAAGCAATGAATTTAACGGATTATTACTGTTTTACGGATCCGGTGGTGAGTCCGGCAATAATTTGTTTTTCAAAAATAACGGTTAAGATGATCAGCGGAACGGTTACCACAATGGTTGCCGCGGCGATATCGCCCCAAGGGATTTCATAAATGCCTGGAAACAGGGCAATGCCCACGGGAATGGTCTGGGACTTTGGTGTGGCCGTAAAGGTTAAAGCAAACAGGAATTCGTTCCAGGCAAAAATAAAAACCAAAATTGCGGTGGTAAAAATGGCGGGTTTGGAAAGGGGAAGAATAATCTTGCGGTAAAGCTGCCACGGACTGCAACCGTCCATGCGCGCCGCTTCCATGATTTCTTCCGGTACTTGTTTGAAAAAATTGTGCAGCGTCCAAACCATGAACGGCAGGGCAAACGAACTGTACGGCAAGATCAGCGCCCAATACGTATCGCGCAGGTGGACGGCACGAATCATTAAGTACAAAGGACTTACGATGGCAATGGGCGGGAACATGGAAATAGCCAAAATAAGGCTCAGCGTGAGCGGTTTCCAGGCAAAGCGAAAACGCGCCGTGGCAAAAGCGGCCAAGGATCCGACAAGCACGGCCAGCAACGCCGTTGAGGTAGCAACCACAAAACTGTTCAAAATGTAATGTTGAAAATTAGCATCGTTCAGCACGGCACGGTAATGGCTCCAGTCGATGTGCGAAGGCAAAAGCGGGGGCAACTGCGCCAATTCCGCTGTTGGTTTCAGTGAAGTGACCAATTGCCACAAATAGGGCGCGGTTAACCATGCCACACCTAAAAGCATCAACAAAAACAAACCGACTTTACGGAGCACCGATTGATCTCCCGTTTATTTAAGCATCGGCCCTTTAACACGCACATCACCGTTGCGTTTCGTAAACTGCTTTTGATCCAAATATTCCAGCAAAGGAATCAAAAATTTCCGTGTTGTTCCGGTAAAGCCTTTGACGGCGCCAATATCCAGCTCCTGCTCCCGGTCAAAATGCTTCTTTAAAAATTCACGCAAATCACGGAAATGCTCATCATGCAAATAGCGCTGACCGTGCAAAGAATGCACCGAACCGTTTTTTACCAAATCGGACAAACCGATTTTAACCACCTCGGGCTCAAGCTGCAATCGTTGAGCCAATTCATTTAATGTGGGCGATTCAAATCCTGCTTGTCGGATGGCCGTTGCAATTTGCTCCGCTCTTTCCTGCCGCTTACCGGCCTGCGCGTGCTCCGGAAGAAAATAGGCATCGCCCATTAAAATAAGTTGCTGACGATTCAACATGCGCTGTAGAAGCCGTTCAAAAAACACCTCCTCGCCATGCAGATTTTTAAATGAATTCATCAACTCATTTTTATTAAATCCCTTTTCGGCGTGTAAGGCATCGCTTTGCCCGCGCAAGAGTTTTAAAAATTTTTCTTCGGCCGCACCCAGGGCCGCACTCAGAATAAAATAAGTCCGACTATGGAAATCGAAGGATTGCACTTTTTTCTCTTTGACCAATTTGTTCAAGGCCTGCTCGACCACCGTTTGCTTTTCAAAGAAATGGCGGGCAAGAGAAGAAATATCGTGAGCCTTGAACCCGTTCCAACTGAGATAATGAAGTAAGGTTTCGTTTAAATTTCCCTTCTGCAAAACTTCAAAATAGGTTTGCCATTCTTTTTTAATGCGTCCGAACGGCGGGCAATCCAATTGCAGAACGCGCCCTCCGGCAATGGTGTAAAACGGAGAAACGGTTCGGATCAAAACGGCGTCTCCCGGAGCGCACACGCCTGGTTTTTCCAAACGAATCCGCACATGGTAATCGGTTTTTGGGTTTAGAATCGAATCGTCGTCAAACCAGGTAATGCGCCCGATTAATTCCGAAGTTCCCAGATGCACGCGCACTTCCTGATGCTTTTTCACTTTTACGGGTATTTGACTGGCCGTGTGCAAAACCGCTAAAAACTCTGTGGTCGGCTCCAATGTCTCCGGCGCCACCAGCACGCTGCCCCGCTCGATTTCTTCTTTTTTAACACCGCTCAAATTGATGGCCGCCCGTTGTCCCAAATACGCCGCCGGTTCATCTTTTTGATGTACCTGAATGCCGCGCACGCGAACTTTTTGCTTTTGCGGCAAAACAATCAAAGTATCATCCACTTGAACCTTGTCCGAAAGCACCGTTCCCGTAATCACCGTGCCCGCTCCGCGAATGGTAAAACTGCGATCCACGTTCAGGCGAAACGGTCGATTGTTCTCCGCATGCTCCACCTGCTCTATTTTTTGCAAAAGCAAGTTGCGCAGCGCTTCAACGCCTTGGCCGGTGACCGCGGAAACCGGCACTATGGGCACCTGTGTGTAACCGCGTTCATCCAAAAAATTACGGATTTCATCCTGCACCAGGGCCAGCCATTCCTCGTCAACCAAATCAATCTTATTTAAAGCCACAATGCCGTTCTTCACGCCGAAGAATCGCAAAATATCCAAGTGCTCAATCGTTTGCGGCATAATGCCGTCGTCCGCGGCAATGACCAGCAAAAACAAATCGATGGTGCTCACACCGGCCACCATGGTTTTCACAAATTTTTCATGGCCTGGCACGTCGATAATCGTAATATTATCTTTCCAATAGGCAAAGCCCAATTCAATGGTAATGCCGCGTTCTTTTTCTTCTTTTAAAACATCCGTGTCGATATCGGTCAAAGCGCGAATTAA
The DNA here is from genome assembly GCA_027039465.1 of Calditrichia bacterium. Lineage (GTDB taxonomy): Bacteria > Calditrichota > Calditrichia > Calditrichales > Calditrichaceae > Caldithrix. The sequence goes on from JALWEA010000549.1 coordinate 5,932, forward strand.
GGCCGTTTTGCCGTGATCAATATGACCGGCCGTTCCTAAAATGGTGTGTTTCTTCGGTTCCATTGCTCTCCGATTTCCTTATTCTACAAAGTCCGTTCCTTTAAAAAAGTAATTGATCTCGTAAATAGCCGAATCCGGCGCATCCGATCCGTGCACCACATTGCGTTCGATGCTGGTACCCATGTCCGCCCGAATCGTACCGGCTTCCGCCTTACGCGGATCGGTTGCGCCCATCAGTTTGCGCCAGCGATTAATGACATCGTAGCCCTGCAAAACCATCAAAACCACAGGCCCGGAAGTCATGTATTCGATTAAACTGTTAAAAAACGGTTTGGAACGATGCACGTAATAAAAGCCCTCCGCCCTGCGCGCATCCAATTTATCCATGCGCATGGCTACGATGCGTAGTCCTTCGTTTTCAATGCGTTTGATGATTTCACCGATGAGTCCCGCTTGTACGCCGTCCGGTTTAATGATTGCCAATGTGCGGTTCATGTTAACTCCCTTTTTTGAATAACAGGATCAAATTTGGTTTTTATTTTAGAAGATTTGCTTTTTTTTAATTCTCATTATTCCATGATCGTAACGTAATTTATTAGTTCCCATTTGATGCGATGGTTTGTCTCCCCCATGGTAGAAGAAATACGCGATAAAAATTTAAGAATACCCACCTGCGGATCAATGAAATATTCATTGTAACCGAAGGTGTTGCCAATACGCTTGACGACTTGCTTCACCGCAAAAACATTCTTAAAAGTACCCGCCGGCACCCTAAGTCTTTTAAGTTCTGCAACGGAGAAATCAAAAAATGAGTACTTCCAGGACTTCCCGTTTTGCAACGGAAATACAAGCGCAAGGTCGGAAGCAAAATAACCGTTCTGGCTTTCAAAGAATACCGAATCCCGAGATACCGTTACAAGAATGGAATCCGTTTCTCCTTTAAAGATGCGCTGCCAAATAAATGCTTTTCTGCCGTCGGGCTGCACAGTGTAACCGATAATTGCCACAGTCGCCATGTCATTGCGGACTTGCATACTGTCCGCATGAAAAATAAAGAGCGTTGTGTCCGTAGCCGCGTATTGATAGGTGACGCCAATATTTTTAACAAAAGCGGGCACTTCCGTTTCGACCGAAAGCGGATTGCTTTGCTTATGGCAAGAAAGCAAGGCTAAAGCGCCTAGGATAATTAAAAATATTTTGCGCATTAATGCACCTCCGAACGATTAATTGACAAATGTTAAGCCTAATCAATATTTGACGCAAGTTTTTAATGGGGGAAGGGTTAAGGGTTAAGGGTTGAAGGGTTAAGCGGAAATCGTTATTCGTATATTCGTATATTCGTTAATCGGGAATCAGTGTTTGTATAGTCGGTGGTATGCGCTCGCCGTTTGATGTGATTCCCCAGCCTGTCATTCCGATCCCGCGAAGCGGGAGAGGAATCTCCTTCAAAGCAGCAACGGATGTAAAAAATTCTTCGTTCCGCCGCAATAACACTTCAACCGGCAATGGCCCTGCAAATCGGTGGGCAAATAATTATTTCAATTCAAAAATTCATGAGTCCACTCAAAAAAGGGGCTAAAGCCCCTTTTTGTGATATAATAATTATTCAGTCCCCATCCTTCCCGATAAATCGGGATGTAAACAGAAGGATGGGGCTAACAAAATAAAAAGCAATATGTTAGCCCCAACATTTATGTTGGGGATAAATCTTCGGAAACTCTATATTTTTGCCCTTTAGGGCTTTTTAGAGTAAACACATTCATTAAATGCCAACGGCTAATTGGGCATCCCGAGAATCGGGGCGGGGATGGGTCGCAAAACAAAATTCGCAAGCCTTTTTAATCTACCAAAAGCCGTTAGCCCCAGCGTTTACGCATGGGTAAAATGCAGAACAAAATTTTTCCCACCTTTTAGGGTGATAATTAATGTTGCAATTTACTTTTAAAGGACGTAAACGTCCTAATTTATTGACATTTTTATTAATTTTGATCCCCAGCCTAAAGTCTGGGGCTAACAATCTTCATCTTTAAAAGTTCTGATACACCGTTGTTTCCCCTTACGAGTTTCGCAGAATCACTCGTAAACCGGACGCGATTATTCGCCTTTGTTAGTGAGAAACTGCAACCATCTCCTATTCAGCCGCCGGAAATTTCCGCCATGATCTGCTTTGCCAATTGCTTTAAATTCTCTTCCCTTTCGACTCGGTGCCAATCGATGCGTTTGTCGGCACGGAACCAGGTAAGTTGTCGCTTGGCGTAACGGCGTGAATTGCGTTTGATTTGTTCGATCATGGCTTCCCGCGAGATTTTGCCCTGCAAATAAGCAATCACTTCTTTGTAACCCACCGTGTTCAGTGCGTTTAAATCGGGCGCATAGTCCATTTCCAACAGGCGCCTGACTTCCGCTTCCAATCCGGCTTGCAACATGGCATCCACCCGTTTGTTGATGCGCGCGTACAATTGAGATCGCTCGCTATTCAACCCCCAAAAGCGAACCGGAAACGGCGCCGGCGTCGTTTTTTGCCCGTGCCAATAGGAAAACGGTTTGTCCGTTACCAGATACACTTCCAGACTGCGCAAAATACGTTGTTTGTCCGTGGGACTGATTTTTTGCGCGTATTGCGGATCAACGGTTTGCAACTCCGCGTACAGCGAGGCCAATCCCTCGTTGGCCAATCGTTCGTTGAGTTGCCTGCGCACCTTCTCGTCCCGCGCTTCGACTTCAAAAATGCCGTCAACAAGGGCGCGAATGTAAAACCCGGAACCGCCTACCACCACGGGTTGTTTTCCCTGCCGTAAAAGGCGTTCAATGGTTTTGCGCGCCTCCTGACCGAATCGTCCTGCGCTGTAATATTCATCCGGATCACAAATATCGATAAAATAATGAGGAATCTTTTGCAAAACTTCCGTGGGAGGCTTGGCCGTACCGATATCCATGTAACGGTAAATCTGCCGCGAATCGGCGGATATCACTTCGATCGGCAGCAGTTCGGCTAAGTAAAGCGATAAAGCTGTTTTGCCGACCGCCGTCGGGCCGACAATGATGGGAACGATGCGTTGCACGGTTAAAATTGATTCCTGCGTTGGATGCAATGGGACAATATTTTAATTTTGAGAAACCTTTAAAAAATTCATTTGCGATGTTTAACTCACCCCCTCATTCCCCCTCTCTTCTTCGAAGAGAGGGGGACGTAATCCGATGTCTAACATGGACTTAGCCATGATCAGTAGGTGGGTGATATCAGCGCCAATAATTCAAATATTGAAAAAATCCTGAAATCATGGCAATTTTTTCAAAGTTTTCTTTTAATTTTTGGGAATTCATCCGTTGCCCGCCCTGTTTTTGCGGCACGAAACCGGCTTACGGGATGCGCTTAAACTTGCGATCCAGCTCTTCCAAATCAATGGTTACAATCACCGGCCGTCCGTGCGGACAGAAAAACGGTGTTTCGCAGGCAAAGAGCTGATCGACCAAATTCTGCATTTCGGTTTGGGACAACTTTTCACCGGATTTAACGGCATTCTTACAGGCATAAGCCGCAGCGACTTTTTCAAAATGATTGAAATCGGTCAACGGTTCGTTTTTGTAGTAATCGATAATATCCAAAAGGATTTGCGATTCCCGGCCCACCTTAACGTCCGAAGGCATGGCTTCGATCACAATGGTCGTGCCGCTGAAAACCTTAATACTGAAACCGATTTTATTCAGTACTTCCCGAATTTCCTTAAAAACCATGAAATCTTCGTAATTGAGCGTCAGCTTTTGCGGGAACAATAATTTCTGGCCGTAGCCCATGCCTTCTTTGTTCAGCACCTTTAAAATCCGTTCGTACAAAATACGCTCATGCGCCACATGCTGATCGATAATCACCATGCCGCTCTTGATTTCCGAAATAATGTAGCGATTGTGCAATTGCCAAAATTGAACTTCCGGTTGTGTGGCGCGCCCCACGGTCGGCGGCGAAGAGGTAATACGTTCCGATTCGGGCGGAACGCTTTCTGCAGGCGCCTGGGAATCCGTTTCTTTTTGCTCCGTTGCAGGCGTTTGATCCGCAAAATAGGCCAAACTTAACTGAGCACCGGAATAGCGTCCCATATAGCGATTCTTATGGCGCAACTCTTCGATAATTTGGCGCGGCTTTTGTTCCTGATTCATGGTTTGTTGCAAGGCGCTGCCTTCGGGAGTGGAGGTAAATTCGGGAATCACGCCCTCATCGCTCAGGGTTTTGCGAACCGCATTGATGACAAAATAATACAAACTGCGATCATTGGAAAACCGAACTTCCATTTTGGTGGGATGCACATTAACATCCACCAACCCCGGATTCATTTCCAAATAAAGGACGTAAATGGGATATTCGCCGGGATGAATTAAATTGCCGTAAGCCTGGAAAATAGCATGATTGAGCGATTTGGAAATAATGGGTCGCCCGTTTAAGAACAGAAATTGAAAGCCGCGCGACTTGCGCACCACGTCCGGCCGACTGACAAAGCCGCGCAATTCCACACCGCCCAAACTGGCGTTTACTTTGAGCAGACCACGAAAAACGGATGCGCCTAAAACTTCCTGCACACGCTGCCCCACATCGGTGGCTTTTAAATGGTAAACCTCGCGCCCGTCAATCATTAAATCGAATGAAATATTGGGATAAGCCAAAAAGAAACGTTTAAGCACGGTTAAAATCTGTTGAATTTCGGCATTGTCCGAACGCAGGAATTGGCGACGCGCCGGTGTGTTAAAAAACAGGTTTCGTACGGAAATGCTTGTGCCCGTATTGGCCGCCGCTTTTTTAAAACGGGGATTGCGTCCGCCGTCAAGATAATAAACGCTGGCCATGGCATCTTCGGCACGACGGGATCGAATCTCTACCTGAGAGACCGATGCAATACTCGGTAAAGCCTCGCCCCGAAACCCCAGGGTCTCGATATGCTCCAAATCGCTTTGCGAACGAATTTTACTGGTGGCATGGCGTTCAAAGGCTAATGGCAGATCCGCTTCGCTCATGCCCAATCCGTTGTCAACCACCTGGATCAGCTTTTTACCGCCTTCTTCAATAATAATACGAATGTGGTCGGCTTCGGCGTCAATGGCATTCTCCACCAACTCTTTCACGACCGAGGCCGGGCGCTCCACCACTTCGCCCGCAGCGATTTTATTGGCCAGGTTTTCCGGCAAAATCTGTATTTTTGTTTTATCGCTACTCATTGTTTCCCTATTTAATTTCATTGGCCAAATATAAAAAAGTTCGGGCATTAAAAAAAATGATTTAGATTGGGGGAATGGGGAAAGAGCTAATGGTTAAGGGTTAAGAGTTGAGAGTTAAGGGGAAAGCGTTATTCGTGTATTCGTTATTCGTTAATCGGGAATCATTGTTTGGGCAGTCGTTGGCCGATCGGTTGCCGAGTGTTTCGCCGATGAGTTAGATGATTATTCTGAAAGCCGACAATTTTAAAGCGAAACGTATCGAGGCTCCGATCGCAAATAAAACACCGATTATTGAGATGAGAGATCGTATCGAGACAGGGTTGCCGATGGGAAATGCTTGAATGGTAAAACAGTTATTCGTGAATCGTGAATTATTGTGCGTACAGAGAGTGGCGCGTCCGGTCCTCGATACAATTCCGCTTGTCCGGTGGCTATCGTATATACGTTACTGGCAAATGCAGAACTCCATAGGCTAGAATCGAAATCTTATTTAAAAGAACTATTGAAAATATTTCCCGATTACCCTGTAAAAAAATTAGAAAATTTATTACTTGCTATTCGGAAAAATATAAATTTTAAACAATTAAATTTTTTTAAATCTTGAGAAAGGGAAAATGGAATTAACAAATTTGATGTTTATGAACTTGAGTTGTAAGGAAAAATGATATTATTGAATTAGGAACAAGTAAGGCAACCGACCGGATGGTGAAATCTATTTTAATATGTGCAAAATGGAAAAATTTTAAGTAAATTATTAATAGCAATTTCAAAATGGATAATTGTTTGATAATGTTAAAGCCATGTTTAAAACATATCAGGGATTCGATAAAATGACAGCATAAGTTTTAGAGCTAAAAAACAAAATTTTTAAATAGTGGGTATTCAAATGCTCAAGAAAACCATTTCTTATTACAAGATCATCGAAAAAATTGGTCAAGGAGGAATGGGCATTGTTTATAAAGCAATCGATATACGTTTAAATAGGATAGTAGCTCTAAAAATTCTCCCTTCTCCCCTAAGTTTAAATGAGAAAAAACGTCAGCGATTCATTCATGAAGCACAAGCCGAATCTGCCATAAATCATCCTAATATTTGCCAGGTTTACGACATCGGTCATGAAAATGATGTTGATTATATTGTTATGGAATATGTTGAAGGAGAAACGCTTCGTCAACTAATAGATACAAAAGGCAAATTAACAGAGAATGAAGTAATCAAAATTGGTATCGAAATCTGTTCCGCTGTACAGGCTGCCCATGAAAAAGGCATTATTCATCGTGACATTAAACCGGATAATATCATGATTACCAGGCAAGGCAGCGTAAAAATCATGGATTTTGGCCTGGCCAAGTTAAAAAGAGAAACGCAGCCTTTAGAACCTTCCGAAATCAATATTGAAAAAGGGACATCTTTATCTTTACTCACCTCGCTGAGTACACTAATGGGCACAGTTTTTTACATGTCTCCTGAACAAATTGAGAAAGGAGAAATAGATGAACGAACTGATATTTTCTCACTAGGCATTGTATTGTATGAGATGATTACCGGCCAACAACCATTTAGCGGTTTGGATAATCTGGCCATTATGGAAGCTATCTTGGAAAAAGAGCCCGTGCCGCCATCTGCCTTGGTACAGGTAAGCCAGAAGATGGAAAACATCATTTTGAAGGCTCTTGCAAAAGAACCCGTCAATCGCTTCCCAAATATCAAAGATCTTCGAGAAAAGCTGGAAGAGCTGTCAAACATTCAGATCAATAGAGAAACTAAAAAGAAAAAGGTACTGACCAGGGGATTTGTTTCATTGGCAATATTGCTAATTGGTTTTGTAGGTTTGCGCCTTTATTTTCAAAGTAAAACGACAAAAATCCGTTTATATCCCGTTTTAAATTCTGCAGCTATGGAAGTATCTCCTGTCTTCAGTCCCGACGGTAAAAGAATACTGTATCGATACTATACGAATTCTTTAAGAACCGGGGGCAGCTTCATTAATATTTACAATATGAGTGACGAATCAGAAAAGACCTGGCACTTTCAGGGAGAGCCTCTGGATTGGGTTGACAATCACATCCTTTTTTCTCGATTGGATAAAGGACTTTTTGTTACCGATAGTACTTTTTCCTTTGATGAAAGGATTGCTGATTTTGGTCGCTGGGCACATTTTTCTCCGGATGGAAAACAAATTGTTTTCTCGCGGACAATAACAGGCATGATAGGCGCACGTAACGACATCTATTTGTATGATTTCAATTCCCGGAAAATTGAAAAGATCTCTCCAGATAACGGGCTTTTATATTCCGATCCATCCTGGTCGCCGGATGGCAGAAGGATTTTTTGTGTGGGCGGAGAAGGAAGTGTGTATGAGCTGTGGTCGATCGATATAAGAACGCGGCAAGTCCATCAGATAAGCAACTTTGGCTGCTGGATCAAGAATCCAATAGTTTCTCGGAGCCTCAACAAATTATATTTTCTTTCCGACAAAACTGGTGGCTTCGACATCTGGTCCGTGGATTTGAATGCCTCCGATGGACAAATAGATGGATTCCCTAAGCAGATAACGCCTGGTTTGAATGTCGCCATGATGGACATTGATACAAAGGGGCAAAAAATTATTTTTGAAAATGATAAAATTGTATCGACCATCAATTGGACGACATTCGCACAATTAAATGAACAAAATTTGGGTGGAAGAAACTTGCCTGAAAAATACGAAAATATAGAGAGTATTCGTCTATCACCGGACAAGTCCCGGTTGCTGATAGAAACAGCGGATAAAGGAGCGCGTTGTATGGTCATCAAATCGCTGAAAGACAATTCGGAGATTGTTTTAGGCAAAGGATTAAAACCATTTGCTCCTTCCTGGTCTGCAGACGGAAAGTGGATCGTCTACGATGCCGGTGGCGGTGACAATGCCGATATCTGGCGCATACCGGCTACGGGCGGGAAACCGGAGATCGTTATTGAGCATCCCGGCGCCGATTGGATGCCCACCTATTCTCCTGACGGCGACAAACTCTGCTTCGTCTCCAATCGTTTGAACAATCAATTTGATCTGTGGATTAAAGATTTCGTTACCGGCAAAATTTATCCCATTACTAATACACCCGAACATGAATCCAGAGGATTCTGGTCGCATAAAGGGGATCTTCTGGCCTATTTCAGCATAGATAAAGCACGTAGAAGTGCCAGTATCTGTGTTTATAATTTTGAAACAGGAAAGACAAGCACCATAATGACATATCATCCACCTGTACCCTATGCGATAACGCTCATAAGTTGGAAAAAGGATGATATGGCGCTTTACATCGTAAAAGATACCGTTGGCTGTGCCAAATTGTTAATGGAAATCCCAATAAGTGGCGGTTCCCCAAAAATTTTAGGACAGTTCAGATGGGAAGAAATATCCACAATCGATGTTTGTGGAGATACTCTCTATTTCGTTAGTGCCAACCATGGCGCAGACATCTGGATGCTGGAATTGGAATAGTTGAATAAATCAAAGAACCGGACAAGTCTTGAGGTAAATCAAGAAATGAATTATAAACGTCTCTATGAAATAGGAAAACACCTTTTAGCCGAATCGGACTCAGAAAAGCTGCTGCACGCCGCGATCGATTACGCCATTGAAATGTCCGGCGCCGAGCGTGGAATGTTGATCCTTTTTGGAGAGAATGGCGAAGTCTTTTTTGAAACCGCTCGAAATCTAAAGAAAAAAGACATTGAAAATCCTAAATTCGAAATTAGCAGGACCATCATCAATACAGTAAGGGAAAAGGCTAATCCCATTTGCCTGCGTAACGCCCACGATGTTCCGTTGTTTCAAAAAAGCAAAAGTATCGACCGTCTTAAAATTCTTTCGGTTATCTGTTTGCCATTGCAATATCAAGGTCGGTTATTTGGAGTTCTTTATCTTGACAACCGTACAGTGCGTGGCGCTTTTAAATCCGAAACTTGTTCGTCTATGGAAGAGTTTGCAGACCTTATCTCTCTTTCAGCTTACCGTGCTCTGGAAAGAAAAAAACTTTCAAACCGAGTGCAAGACCTTGAACAAGAACTTCGTCAAGAATACGAGTTTGAAACTGTTTTGGGGCATTCACCACAAATGGTCAGAGTTCTGGAACTGGTTTCTCAAGTCGCCGAAACCGATGCTACTGTGCTCATTGAAGGTGAAACCGGTACGGGCAAAGAATTGGTCGCCCGCGCCGTCCATCGCAACAGTCAGCGTAAAAATATGCCATTGGTTTCCATCAATTGCGGGGCCATTCCGGAAAATCTTTTGGAATCCGAACTTTTTGGCTTTGAAAAAGGCGCCTTTACCGGTGCTACTAAACGACGTAAAGGAAAATTCGAACAGGCCGAAGGCGGAACCATTTTTCTGGACGAGGTCGATGAAATGAGCCAGGCTTTGCAGGTTAAATTGTTGCGTATTCTGCAATGGGGCGAGTACAGCCCATTAGGCAGTGATGTAACTTGCCAGTGTAACGTTCGTATTGTAGCCGCTACTAAAAAACCATTAAATGAATTGGTTCAAAAAGGCATCTTCCGCGACGACCTCTACTATCGTCTGAATTTAATCCGTATTTACATCCCGCCCTTACGTGACCGCAAAGATGACATCCCCTTATTGGCCGATTATTTTTTCCAGAATGCCAAAGCGCGCCTTTCCAAACCGGCAGAACGGATCAGCTCCGAAGTGATTGAATGGTTAATAGAATATGATTTCCCTGGTAATGTACGCGAGTTGGAAAACATCATCAATCGGGCGGTCATTCTTTGCAAAGGTCCGGAAATAAAAATAGCGCACTTACCACCTGAAATTACCAAAAAATTTGCCACAACAGAAGTGCCATTCCAGCTCTTTAAGCAAGCCAAGAAAAATGTTTTAGAAAATTTTGAACGTTCTTATTTGCTAAAAGTTTTAAAAACGAGCAGAGGTAATATAAAAAAAGCTGCCCAGCTTTCAGGAATGCATGAAAAGAATTTTCACCAAAAATTGAAACGGTATGGAATAAGCGCCAAAGATTTAAAAAAATAATTTAGTTTCCTTTCTTTAACAACTGGTAAAACGACCAGCATGACTGGTTAATTTACCAGCCTTTTTTAAAAAATCTTCTTATTTTAAATCAGACCTTTTAAAACTATTCTTGCTAACGTCTTGAAAAATCAGTTTTTAAAAAGCTCAGTTAAGTGACCCTCTTATTTCAAAAGAAATGGCACATATCTTGAAACATTAATTTTCGATTAAAGGAAAAGGTGTTCTTTTGAAGCAAATAATACTTTTATATGGTGAACAGATTTTATTAAACAAAAAATTGTTAAAAGTGCTAAAGAAGATAGCCGTGGTGCTTACTGTTCAATGCGCGGAAAATATTCATGAAATTTTAAATAATAAATCAATCGATCTTTTAGTATTTGAATCAGGGAAAAATTGGAAACATGATTTAAAGTTATTACAAGATTTTAGAAAGAATTACCCTGACCTGATAATAATTATCATCAATGGTGGTGACTCTCCTGATAATGTTATTCGCAGCTTTAAAATAGGCGTTGACGATTATTTCAAAAAGCCCTTGGATGCCATTCTTTTGATAGAGAGAATTGAAGCCTTGTTAAAATCAAAGTTTTGAAGTTATCGTCAATTTCCCTTGCGTAAAAATGGAAGGCTTAAATATGAATAATTTAAAAATCAATTCCTTTACGATTAAATGTATTTAGCGTATTAAAAATGAGGAGAATTAACCATGAAACTAAAAATATTTCTATTATCATTGTCCATTATTTTATTTGGACAATGCGACAAAAAAGCTTCATTTGAAAAACCGCCGCTGGCAAAAGTGCAGGTTGTGGAAGAAGAATACTTCGGCAAAAAGGTAACCGATCCTTACCGCTACATGGAAAATCTCAATAATCCTGAAGTCATAAAATGGTTCAAAGCACAATCTAAATACGCCCGATCGGTTTTGGACGCCATACCCGGTCGTCAATCCCTAATCAAAAAAATGCGCGAATTCGATAAAAGAAAAACCTCAAGGATTTATAATGTAAGGATTACCGAAAACAATCGCTATTTTTATTTAAAAACCACACCGGACGACGAAATAGGTAAATTATATTATCGAAATGGTTACGAAGGCAAAGAAATTTTTCTCTATGATCCTCAGACATACAGCGACGATACGTCAAAGACATTCGTTATAGATAATCTCGCTCCTTTTCACGATGGTTCCAAAATTGCGTTTGAAGTGTCCCCCAACGGTTCTGAAAGTTCTACCTTATTAATTATGGATGTAGAACACAAGAAATTATTTCCTGAGCGGATTGACCGTTGCTGGTTTCCCATCTTAGGATGGGTTTGGTTACCCGACGGTGAGAGACTTTTTTATACACGTTTACAATCCAATGATGTTCATGATAAAAACCGACTTAAAAATTGCAAAGTGTATTTACACAAAATCGGTACCGATCCAGTCCATGATATTGAATTTTTTTCGCGTGCCAAATATTCGGATTTAGGTATCCAGCCGGAAGAACTCCCATTTGTTTTTTACAATAAAGACAACCGTTACCTGTTTGCACTTGCATTAACCGTTGATCAAAGTATCAAAATGTACTATGCTCCGGGCAGCGAATTAAAAAATAAAAAAATCAACTGGAATACTCTTTTTAAAAAAGAAGATAAAGTGAATTGGTTCAATCTAACAGATAAAGATATTTACTTTTACACATTTAAAAACGCGCCCCATTTTAAATTGCTTAAAACTTCTCTTAAAAATCCGGATTTAGAAAAGGCAGAGGTTGTGATTCCTGAACCTGCTGAAGAAACTTTAACGGGATTCTCCTTAAGTAATCATGGAATTTATTACACTCTCAATAAAAATGGGATTGAAGAGAAATTATTCTTTCTACCTTATGGAAAGAAAAACGGGGAAGAAATTAAGTTACCCTTTGCAGCCGGCAGAATCATTTTACATACCAAAGGCTTTAAATTTGGAGATGTTTGGGTAACCATCAACGGCTGGACACATGATTACCAACGTTATCGTTACCTGAGAAAAAGCCATCAATTTAAGCTGGAAAATCTCTCGGATGTAGCAGAATATCCCGAATATGCCGATTTGACCTCCAGGGAAGTTATGGTATCCTCACACGACGGTGTGAAAGTGCCTCTGTCTTTAATCTACAAAAAAGGACTAGTTAAAAATAACCAAAATCGCGTCTTAATTTTTGGCTATGGCGCTTATGGAGTTCCAATTAAGCCATTTTTTAGCCCTAACTTTAATCTCTGGATTCATGAAGGCGGTCTTTTGGCTGTGGCCCATGTCAGAGGCGGCGGTGAGTTAGGAGAAAAATGGCATAAAGCAGGCTTTAAGACCACAAAACACAATACCTGGAAAGACTTAATTGCCTGTACAGAATATTTAATAAATCAAGGCTATACCTCAAAGCCTTATATTGCCATATATAGTAGCAGTGCCGGGGGCATTCTTATTGGACGGGCTATGACCGAACGGCCTGATTTATTTGCCGTGGCCATTCCGGATGTGGGGTTTCTTAACCCACTTCGTGGCGAAGAATCTCCAAATGGTCCGGTTAATGTGCCTGAATTTGGCACCGTTAAAGACTCCACAGAATGCATGGCGCTTATGGAAATGGATTCTTATCTTCATTTAAAAGAGGGTGTAAAATATCCGGCTACTTCTATTACAGCCGGCATGAACGATCCTAGAGTCATAGTCTGGCAACCGGCAAAATTTGCCGCCCGCTTACAGGCGGTGAATGCTTCTAACAAACCTATTCTTTTTTATGTGGATTTTAAAGCAGGTCATGGGTATGGCAATACTAAAAGCAAAAATTTTGAAAGTCTTGCCGATGTTCTCAGTTTTGCCCTTTGGCAAACCGGCCACCCCAAGTATCAGTTGACTTTGAGATAAAGCAATGATGATGTGAATCTTCTTCTCTTGTTAAATAATTTTAACAGATTAAATAATATGAGATAATGAGTTGGTTTAAATTGATGAGGCTAAAACAAGGCCTTTAATAATGTACAACAAATATAAAGTCAACCAAAAAAGAGGAGGAACTCATCATGAAAAGGCTATTTTATTTTTTTGCCTTAACATCCATTTTTTGCTTTTTAATTATATTCAGTTGTAAAAATGCTCCAGACATTCTAGACAGTACTCCTGGCACAGATAATCTAAACAACAAAAAATACACCAATGAACACGCCAATGACCATGCTAACCAAAATGGCAAGGGAGGAAAAGACGGAGAAAAACCGACAATCGTATCTCTGTGGGTCGAAAGTCCAAACACTGTCCTTCCAGGACATAATCCGGTTATTGTGCACTACAAGGTTAAGGATAATTACAATATTAAAAGTATTACAGTTAAATTTATCTACGATAACAATGATGATGAATTTTATCACATTTTGTTTGCCTCTAAAGTTTATAAGCGAGTCATTGAATTTAATGACATTCAAAAAGTAAGGGAAGATACCATTTTATGGTACGGGCAGGTAGATACTTTTTATTCAAGTACGGGGATGCTTTTTGATCAGTATGCCACGACTCCCAATCCTGATACTTACTTGCTTTTTTTTGAAGTATCTGATGGCAATAATCCGGTTACGCATAACTGGACCAGTACCAATCAGGACCTCATTGTTAAAGTAGATGCCGATTCAGAAAAAGCTTTTGTTTATCCGCGTGATCAGGTTCCAGAAATCCATGTGACCTCCGTTATTGCCGATTGGAAAAAACCTTCGAAGAAGAAAGGGAGATATGCCGGTGAGCTTCTGGCTACGATCAGCTGTAACCAGGGAGGATTTCGAGGTAAAGGGCAATGGCGCCAGGTCTACTTCAATCCCAACGACCCCACTCAAATTGATTCCATCGGTCGCTTACAGGATCATGATGGAAGTCCTTATTGGTATTTTTATGACGATGACGGCGACGGAATAAAAGAAATAACATCCAGCGAATTGTATGTTGGGCCCGGCACCTATCGATTTTACATCAAGACCATCTACCATTCCGATTTTTCTTACGATCCCTGGCAACACACACAATGGCTCTGGCCGGATGAGCCTTATGCCGAAGTTACGGTGCCGGAATAATTTTGTTACATTTTTAATATGCTCCTGCATCCAAAGTTTCCGATGGCCTGGAGCGTTTTTGAAATTTATGGAAAAATGAAACAAGGGAAACAAACATGAAAAAATTAGTGATATCAAGAACATTTTATTGTTCTTTAATCTTTGTATTCTTTATAGGTAGTTCTCCACCTATTCAGAAGAGGGGCATCAAAAAAGCTCAATTTTCCCCTGAAAAAATAGTTTTCACTGAAATTGATGCTCAGGGTAATATTCAAAAAACGGAACTCACTGTTCCCAAGGGATACGTTGCCATAAGGGGCGATGGGTTTACCAATGCTTTTGTTCTCAATCGATATGATAGAAACGGAGATAAAAATCAAACCATACCTGTTGTGAATTTGTACAAAAAAGTCTTACGTCATCATATAGTTACCTACTTAGGTCAAGACACAATTCAATTGCCCGATAAAGTTTTTGCTAAAGGGCATCACTTTATGGTAAAAGTGAAAGAAACCTTTCAACCTTCAGATGAAGAACATATCTGGATTAATGATCAGGGTATTTTAATTCTCGATACTGCCATATTAACGAAATATGGAGCTTTTGTGATTTATCAAGAAGATTACCATAAAAACAGTAACACCGGAATAATAACTGCCTTATTAAACGGATTGTATTTTGGATACACAAAATGGACGCTTGCCGATTCAGCTAACAATTTTCTTATTTTAAAATTACAAGCTGCTGTCTCAAAAAGATTTGGTGGATTTAACATGTCAGTAAATTATACCTTGGATAAAAACTTTGCTCCAATTTCCTATAAGGAGCATTGGACTTTGAACCATAAATCCCAATCGACGGGATGGTTGTTTGAATTAGGACCCTTTCAGGATGGATTATGGTTCCTGATAAATATGTATGCACAAATATTCCATTCTCAATGTTTTTGGCCTTTCACTGTCGTTGGGATATATTAAAAATTTAAAATTTGGAGGTTATGTATTATGTTTAAAAATAACTCAGGAATGGTAGTTTTTATTTGTATATCATTAATTCTTGGTTTGTCCAAAACCGCCCTAAATCAGGAGAACAATTTCAACAAATTGGCTAAAAAAATTATCAATATTTCTGCCAATATTAAGCCGGGAGATGTTGTGGTTATTGATGGCGGTAAACATCTAATCCCCTTTATTGAAGCTTTAGCCATTGAGGTACAAAAAGCGGGTGGTATGCCTACCATATTTCTGGAATCGGACAAGGTCATAAAATCATTCTGGACAGAAGTAGATAATAAATACATAGAACAAGAACCTAAATATCTCTCCGATTGGTTTAGGGAGATCGATGTTTGGTTCGATCTCCCTTCGGTTAAAAATCCGAAAGAAATTTATGCCGATCTTCCACCAGAAAAAATCGCCAAAATTATAAAAGCTACTGAAGTCATTCGTAAAAAACTAAATGATTCTGGGATGCGCCTTTTACAAATTACTTATCCTTCAAAAGAAGATGCTCGAAATTATCATATCGATTTTGAAACCTACCAAAATATTTACAGGAAAGCCATGAATGCCGACTACAAAAAAATATCAGAAACAGGACAAAAGCTTAAAAAATTGTTGGAAAATTCAAAACTTGTCAGAGTAATCTCACCCTCAGGCACAGATTTTAGTTTTAAAGTTGGAGATCGCCCAATCATTTTGCATGACGGCATTATTACCGAACAGGAAACCAAAAATAAATTATTTGTAGCACGCGCTGCTTCTTTACCGGGTGGCACCATCACTTTTGCACCTATTGAATCTTCGGCCAATGGCAAAGTAGTGATCGAAAGAAATTTATGCAATTACCAACCCATGAGCGGCATTCGTTTTGAGTTTCAAAACGGTAAATTAATAAATTTTAAAGCAGACCAGGGTGGCGATTGTTTTCTAAAAGCATTGGCACCGTATAGCGGCCCTAAAAATATGTTTGGACTTTTTTCAATTGGTTTAAATTCCTCTGTCAAATTGGATGAACATACCGGTGATTACCGGCCTAATTACGCCGCAGGAATGGTTGGCATTGCAGTGGGCTACAATCTTCTGTTTAAAGGAAAAAACGATACGCAAAGTTTATACCGGTTTAAATTGGAAAAAACAACTGTTATGGTGGATGGGAAAACGATTATTAAAGATGGGAACTTGATGATTCAATAAAGGCTACCTACTGGCAAGATTACTAATTTCGAATTGATTCATTACCCTGCTATTGTTTCTCTTCAGATGGTATTGATTGAATAATGCGTGAATGGTCAAAAGCGTTTTTTTGCGTATTCGTCAATCGTAAGTGACTGGTTGTCGAGTAGAGACCACGCCAGCGGGATCGTATCGAGGCACTGTTGCGGGATGGGATATTGGTTGATTTGTTGAATGGTTTAATTGGAAAGCGTTATTCGTATATTCGTTATTCGTTATTCGGGAATCATTGTTTGTGCAGGCGGTGGTGTGCGCCCGTCAATTGATGAGATTCCCAGTCCTGTCATTGCGAACGATCCTGCGAGCCCGCGAGCGGGAGAGTGAAGCAATCCCTTCCAAAGTGGCAACGGCCATAAGAAATTCATCGTTCCGTCGCAATCTCTCGACAACCGGACGCGACCGGAAGGTAAGCCTGCGGCTTTTTATTGAACAGCGTCCGGTGCGAACCCCATTCGTTAGGCGCACGTTTTATTCTTTTATTATTTTTTTGGGAGTATTGAAAACATTACACAATTTAATTTCAACCGTCGCCCCCTTAAATACATTCTCTGCAAGTTCATTACGGAGCTGAGTAAATAAAAAAATTATTTCATCATCATTCCAGGCATTTTCAGCTAACGGGAAACTAACAGTGTATACGTTCGAGATTTTCCCAATTCGCACATCCTTAGGCCCTTCACTACCAAAAAAACCGATTTTTTGTAAATAATTACCAAGAGCAACGGCGTCATCTTTTGTAGCGTCAAACTCATAATAAACGAACTGTTCATTTCCAAAATCAACTTTTTTCTCAGTAAGAATATTAATGCCAATTAATATACCT
>JALWEA010000550.1 GCA_027039465.1 Calditrichia bacterium
ATGTACGGTAAGCCGCGCAAATAGCCGCTTAAATGCTTGCGCATTTCAATAACCCCTTTGCGCTCGCCTTTGTATTTTACGCTGAACTCGTAATGGCGTTTCAACAACTCCACCCGTTCCTCAATGCTCGGCGGAGGCGGGACTTCCCCGTGCTGCAAATAGTGTTTGGTATCTCTGAAAAGCCAGGGATTGTGGATGGCGCCGCGGCCGATCATAACCGCATCGCAGCTGGTTTCGTCAAACATTTTTTTGGCCAATTCGGGCGTCGTCACATCCCCGTTGCCAATCACCGGAATGGAAACCGCTTCTTTTACCTTGCGAATCCATTCCCAGTCGGCTTGTCCTTTGTACAGTTGCGCTCGCGTACGGGCATGAATCGTCAAAGCTTCGATGCCCACATCTTCCAGCATTTTGGCCACTTCAAGGATAACAATGGAATCGGCGTCCCAGCCCAAACGGGTTTTGGCCGTCACCGGAACCGATACGGATCGGGCTACCGCTCCGGCAATTTTCACCATTAACGGTACGTCCCGCAATAATCCTGCACCCGCACCCTTCAGGGCCACTTTTCGCACCGGGCATCCGAAATTAAGATCAATAAAATCCGGGCCTTTCTCTTCCGCTAATTGGGCGGAACGCACCATGGCTTCCACACGATTGCCGTAAATTTGAATGCCCACCGGATGTTCTTCCGGCAGAAGGGTCATTTTACGAAAAGCCTTTTCCGCATCACGCACCAGCGCTTCCGAACTGATGAATTCCGAATATACCACATCGGCGCCCAACATTTTACAAATCATGCGGAAGGGATAATCGGTCACGCTTTCCATGGGCGCTAAAAACAATCCGCGCTCAATTTCATATTCACCGAAAACAATTTTCATTTTTTGCATTCTCAACGGTTCATTCACATTGTGCAGGCAAAAATACGGAAAAATAGAAGGGAATGAAAGAGGCTATTTTTTAAAAAGAATCCAATGGTCGGCGGCCCTTAAAGCCTGCTTTTAATCCATGCCAGAAACGGATGTCTTCTTCATCGGTCTTCCAACATAAAAACACTTCCTCACCATTGGGTCGCAGTGCCGGGAAATCAACCAACCCGCTTTCAAAACTTTTGATCTGAATGCCCATGTCCAAAATTTCACGCGCCAGATGCAAAAAGCGATGGTAAAGACGCGGATAGGGTTCCAGGGTGTCCGGATGAAAACCCGGCTGATATTTTCCCCGATAAACATCAAAACCCGTTTGCGCCAGTTCGGAATGTATTCGTGCCATTTCCTTTAATTGCTTGCGCAAAAACGGAAGCAAGGAACGCGCTTCGTCAATTGTGAAATGCTTTTGAAATTGAAGATTGGTCATCGGTCTTCGGACGTTGTTTGTGGTTCTTCGACCGTCTCTTTAAGATGCAAGCGTTCAATCACTTTATCATTCAAAATCGATTCTTCGATAATAGCATCCACATCATCGGGCTGCACTCCGGTGTACCAAATGCCCTGCGGATAAATCACCAAATTCGGCCCGTGCTCACATTGGCCCAAACATCCCGCACGATTAACGCGATAGGTTTTGTGCAAACCCAATTCCGCCAGTTTGTGCTTCAGCTCGGCGCGAATTTGCTTACCGCCCCGGGCACCGCAGGAAGGCCGACCACTCTCATCGGGTCGGTGATTCTCACACACAAAAATATGTTTTTCGGGCAACTTCACCATATTAATCATTCCCCAATCGACGATTTTTAATCATCAAACCGTCATTTCCGGATCATAATTTTCCAGATATTCCCGTATCTTTTCCAGGAACTGCGATCCCATGGCCCCGTCAATCAATCGATGATCAATGGTCAACGACAGGTACATGATCGGCCGAATAGCGATGGCATCATTAATGACTACCGGGCGTTTTTTCACGGCTCCCACACCTAAAATGGCCACCTGCGGCTGATTAATAATCGGGAAGCCCGCCGTAGTACCAAACACACCAAAGTTCGAAATGGAAAAGGTGCCGTTCTGAATTTCGTCGGGACTCAGACGTTTGGTGCGCGCCCGAGTCGCCACATCGTAAACCGCCCGCGCAATACCCAACAAGTTTTTGGAATCGGCCTGAAAGATATTGGGAACAATCAACCCGTTTTCCAGGGCCACGGCAATGCCGATATTGTAATATTTCTTAGCCAGAATCCGATCGCCGTCAATGGAAGCATTTAACAAAGGGAACTCTTTTAGCGCCCGCACCGTGGCTTCCACAATAAACGGCGTGTACGTCAGGCTAAAACCTTCTCTTTGTTTGAAAGCCGTCTTATTGCGGGCAATAATCGTTTCCACATTTTTCATATCCGTTTCGGTGTACAGGTAAACATGGGCCGAGGTCAATTTGGATTGAATCATGTGCTCGGCAATGCGTTTGCGCATATTGTCCATGGGAATTTCTTCCACCGGGCCGCTGCTCATAACCGTTTGCGGGCTAACGGGCTGTGTTGCCACCGAAGCGGCCGGTTGCACTTTCTTTTGTTCAATGTATTTTAGAATGTCTTTTTTGGTCACACGCCCATTCACTCCGCTGCCATCGATGCGTTCCAGTTCATCCATGCCGATGCCGTGCTCGCTGGCAATATTCATCACCACCGGCGAATAAAATCGCTTGCCGGATTTACGGCTTTCTTTTTTCTCAGGGATTTCAGGCGTTGCCGCGACCGCATTCCCGGGCGCTGCCGTTGTTACTTCCTGCGTTGGCGCGGGTTGCTCACCTTCCGCAGGCAGCTCTCCGATCGCTTCGCCTTCCGCTGCAATGATCGCAATGGGCTTGCCCACTTCCACCACATCGCCCTCTTTGGCCAAAATTTTTACGATGGTTCCCGGAATAGGAGTCGGAATTTCCGAATCCACTTTATCCGTACTGATCTCAAGAATCAGTTCGTCTTTTTCAACCGTGTCGCCTTCTTTTTTCAGCCACTTTAAAATCGTGCCTTCTGTAATCGATTCGCCCAACTTGGGCATGACCATTTCAATTGTTTTCATGCTTCAATTCCATTCTTGATTTGACAATGTTTTTGGTTGTGAGTAAGGGTTAAGGGTTAAGAGTTAAGAGTTGAACGGGTTGATCGTTAATCGTTATTCGTATATTCGTGTATTCGTTAAGCGTTATTCGGTAACTCGGAAGTAATTTGCAGTTTTTAGTTCCAAATTGTAAGCGAAACGTATCGAGAAACGGACGCGTAAAGAATTTCGCAAACCGCACTTTCCGATTAACGAATTACGCATACACGAATAACGATAAAACCAGTTCCGAATTACCAGTTCCCAATTACCCTTAACCACCCCCCATCAATACTCCAACAAATTTCGTGCTGCCCGGACAATATCCTCAATCTGCGGCAAGGCCGCTTTCTCCAAAATCGCGCTGAAAGGAATGGGCGTGTCGGCGCCGGCAACCCGTTTAACCGGCCCGTCCAAATATTCAAACGCTTTTTCCGCAATCTGCGCCCCGATTTCCGCCCCGAAGCCATGGAATAGCGTATCTTCATGGGCAATCAGCACCTTGCTTGTTTTCCTGACCGAAGCCACAATGGTCTCGCTATCCAGCGGATTAATGGTTCTGATATCAATGACTTCGATGTCGGCGCCTTCTTTTTCCAAAATTTTTACCGCTTCCAAAGACTTGTGCACCAAAGCGCCCCAAGTTACAATCGTTAAGTCTTCGCCTTCGCGCACCACTTTGGCCTTGCCGAAGGGCAACAGATATTCGGCATCCGGTTCGGGAGCGGCGGCGTAACTTTGGCGGTACAAACCCTTGTGTTCCAGGAACAGAACCGGATCACCTCCGCGAATGGCCGTTTTAAGGAGACCTTTGGCGTCAGCGGCATTGGAAGGATAAGCGATTTTAATCCCGGGTAAGTGTGCAAAAAATCCCTCGATATTTTGCGAATGGCACAGCCCGCCGTGAATGTAACCGCCAACCGGTACGCGCACCACCACCGGCGCTTTCCACGTATTAGCGGATCGCCAACGCATGGTCGCCAGCTCATTGCGAATTTGCATCATGGCCGTCCAGATGTAATCGCCGAATTGAATTTCCACCACCGGCTTTAATCCGTACACGCCCATACCGATAGCCACGCCGATAATGCTCGATTCCGCCAGAGGCGAATTAAAACAGCGCTTTTTACCGAACTTGGTTGAAATGCCGTGCGTTGCTGTAAATACGCCTCCTTTGCGGTCGGCCACGTCTTCACCGAAGATGTACATTTTATCGTTACGTTCCATTTCTTCCATCAGGGCATGATTAATGGCATCCACCAAAACCGTGCGTTCACCGGCCGGTTCCGTCTTCTCAAATTCAAGATGCGCATTTTCTTCCTGCGGCGCATACAAATAGTCGCTTAATGTCGCCGGATCGGGATGTTGCTCCGCACTTTCGGCCGCTTCGTCAATCTCCTTTTTAATCTGCTTCTTAAAAGCATCCAATTCTTCCTGCGAGAACAATCCGCTTTCAATCAATTGTTTTTCAAGGCGCGGAATCGGGTCTTTTGCCTTCTCACGTTCCAGTTCCTCTTTGTCCCGATACTTAATTTGCGAATCGGAAGACGAATGCGGCAGAAGACGAACTGTTTCCGCTTCGATCAGTATCGGGCCTTGCCCCTTGCGCGCTTTTTGAACGGCCTCGGTTAAAATCTTGTATGATTCGAAAAAATCCGTGCCATCTACCTTATAACGGGTCAAGCCTTCATATCCCGCGGTCAGGTGATAGACGGATTTACCGGCCGTCTGCTCTTCAATGGGCACCGAAATAGCGTACTTATTATTTTGAATGACAAAAATCACCGGCAAATGCTCACGCGAGGCCCAGTTTAATGCCTCATGAAAATCACCCTGACTGGTGGTGCCGTCTCCCGAAGAAACGTAAACGACTTCGTCTTTGCCTTCTTTAACGGCGGCCAGAGCGGTACCAACGGCTTGTAAATACTGTGTGCCGGTCGGGCTGGACTGGGAGACAATGCGCAGCGCCTTGTGGCCGTAATGATTGGACATTTGCCGTCCGGCTGAGCTGGGATCGTCGGCTTTGGCCAAAAAATTCAAAAAGACTTCTTCCGGCGTTACTCCGTATTGCAGGACGAAAGCTAAATCACGATAGTAGGGATAGGCAAAGTCATGGCCGGGTTTAAGCGCCATACCGGCCGCGGTTTGCACGGCTTCGTGTCCGGAGCATCCGATGTGAAAAAAGCTTTTCCCCTGTTTAATCATAATGATCATTTTTTCATCGGCAAAACGCGCCGAAACAAAATTGCGATAAACGTTCAACAATTCATCTTTACTGAATCCGTTCCATTTTTTCTTTTTAGTACCGGGCATATCTTCCTTTCTAAAAATTTAAACGTGTGGTGTGTGCGTCCGGATTTCCTGCGCCTGCATTACGGCACAATTTAAAATCATAAAATCATTTAAATCGGCCATCGGGTCGAAATCATCTTTCAGCCGATCCAAACATTCTTTAACGGCCTGTTCACCCCGCGGGCAAGGCACGTCGGGGAGTATCGGACATAGTGCTTCTTGGGTTTCCATGACGCTTTCCTTTTTGTTAAAAGGGACAGAGATTAACAAAAAGAAACTATGCCATCTCCCAAACAATTGCAATACTATATTAACTAATTTTTACGAAAAATATTCCGCCTTTATCTAACCCACTATGGGCCATTTTGGGCGCAAAAACCATGAACCGATACCCGTTTGCGATTCTTCCACCCCTGTCGTCCCCTCATAGGGGACACAAAGTGATTTGGTAGATATTGCCCAATGAAGAAAATCATTTGAGATTTGAGAAGAATAAGCTTTGGCAATTCACTCAAAAATTAGTCCTTGAAGCAAAATTAGGCGCACTACTCTTTGACTCCCTGCAAGGGTCCAATATTTGGGAAGAGCAAATAGTTACCGCCACTTGCGCCATAAATTTGCCAAACCACAATCCACAATTAACGAATATACGGATACACGAATAACGACTTACCATTCAACCCTTACACTCTTAACCCTTAACGCCTAACCATTTCCTCCATTTCCCGCTCAACAATTCTACCTTTGCTACGCAGCTCAATGGTCACCGCCGTACTTTTCACCGGCCGTGACCCGAATCGGTAAAAAATTTTCCTTCGGCGCCATGGGGCAGGTGGCAAAATCGGTGAAGGCACAGGGCGGATTGTAGGCTTTGTTAAAATCAATGACGGTCATTCCCGCACCGTCTGGTGGCGGAACTTCCAAAAATCGTCCGGCTCCGTACGTTTCCCTGCCGCTTGTTTCGTCCGCAAAAATTGTCCACATCGTATCAGACGGATTTTCGGCGTAAAAATTCAAATGCAAAACCTTACCGTCAACCTTGAATTCAAGATAACCCGGCGTGTTCTGCATTTCCACGGTTCCTATTTCCGTGGGAATGGGCACTTTTTTCACCGGTTTGTAAGGAACAAACTTAGCTCTTATGCGCCATTTCAAATCGATCGGGAAATAAGCGATGCCTTTGAAATTTTTGATGTCCGGATTTTCCGTATTCTTCAAACGAATGGCATAGCGGTCGCCCCGCTTGATAACGTACCACAAATACGATTTGTAGGACATGATCGTTGGCTTGCTGTCCGCGTCCGAATGCAATTCCGCCGTTTTAACCGATTTGTCATTAATCCGAATCTTAGCGCCCGGCGCGGTCTCCAATCGTATTTGCCCGTTTTGCAAAATGATCGTCCCCAATCGGCCGGGACTTTTTTCACCCGGAAATTGAATGTCATTTTGTTTACCAAAACCGAAGGTGTTATTCCCTTCATGCAGCCAAAACAGTCCGGCTAAACTGAGCCATCCGTCGGGACGGGTCAGGCGCTGCAAACGATGTTGCCGCCATTGCAAAATCTGCTGCTTGTATTGAGCGTAATCGACCCGAGCTTTTCGGTTGCAGGAAAACAGCAAACCAAAAACAAAAACGATTAAAATGGAAAGATCGCGCATTTGTTTTCTCTCATTTTTAATTTAACAAACCTGCGGGGATCCCAATATTCCTTGGAATCCTTTATTTACTCTTCCGATTTTTTAATATCGAAACATGCTGTTGCAAATATCATCTTACGATTGTAGATTGACTCAGGGAAAAACGCGCTAAGAACTCAGCGATTTCCCGGAAGCAATGATCATCCGACAACAAGCGACCAAAGTGTTATGAAACTATTAAAAATTGCCTTTATCCTTTTTACGATTTTGTTTTTCTCGTTTTTCGGATTT
>JALWEA010000551.1:0-288 GCA_027039465.1 Calditrichia bacterium
GGAAATTGCCGGGCGATTTCCAGAATCTTTTGCAGAACCGCTTCGCGCACTTCGGGATTCAGATAGTTCAATTGGGCGGTATCGTTCCAGGGCATGCTGGTACCGTCGTTGCCGTGGTAAATGTAACGGGTGTCGCCGGAAGGATAATGCACGCGCTTAAAAACCACGGCCGCATCGCTGCGATTCCAATAACCGTCTTCAATAAACACGCCCACATCGGGATGATCGCACAAATCGGGGCCGTTAAATGTGTATTGCGGAAACGGCGAATAGGGTAGTTGAATAAAA
>JALWEA010000551.1:298-2344 GCA_027039465.1 Calditrichia bacterium
CTTCCGGATTGCCGGTTTTTTGCTTGATCTTTTGCGAAGCTTTGCTGCGTTCCCAAATGCCGATCAGCCACAGTCCGGTAATGCCGAAGTCGGCCAAAAAACGAAGTTCTTCGTCGGGGATTTGATCCAGGCGTTGAACGGGGCGTTGATATTTTTTGCTTAATTGATGCAACCACACGTACGTGCTTTTGGCGATTAAAACCAGTCGCGGCATCCAGTCGGTGTCCGGTGAAAAACGCTCCGGTTCTTCGGATGGCTCAAATTCGGGAACCAGGGTCGGGCCTGGGCCAAAAGCCGCTTTGTCGAAACGGGCTTTTTCTTCTTCGTGTATGAAGTCGATGCTCTGCAAAAGGCGCGTCAGCAAAGAGCCGAGGAATGGTTGCCAGTGTTCTTTGATGTATTCCAACTGGGCCATAATGGAATCGGGATAGCGTTCCGCCGGTTGGCGTAAGAATTTAAGCAACGAAAGTTTGCTGCCGGGCACCGGAGGCTGACGGGTAGCAAAGGTGTTCAGGAGATCAAAAATCTTGTTTAAATCGAGCTCTTTATTTAGCTCCGAAAAATCGATGAGCGGACGAATGGGTTTAAAGGCCGGATTCGAATTGTCCGTCCAAAGGGGCAGAATTTCTTCCAAAACGGCAAAGCGGTTCGGACGGCCTGCGGTTTTTTGATTCAGGTATTCGTCAACGGAGATTTCATTGCGAAAAACCGGCGTCGGAGGAAAAACGCGGCAAAATTCGTGCAGCAGACGGTTGTATTCTTTTTTACCCAAAGCTTTAATTAGAAATTGCTCCAATTGGCTAAAAAAACGCGCGGCTGCTTTTTTACGGTAGGTTTGAATGACAAGATGTTCGATTTCGTGCAAGAGTCCCATTGCATTTATTTCGGAAGCCCGCACATCGGGTTGATTGACACGCAGTTTTTCCGTAAGCTCCCGAACGGCGCGCAGATCTGTGAATACGATATCGCCGTTGGTCTTAAAAAGCGCATCGTTAATGTTGTATTGGATGCGTGCAGAACGGGTGGGATGAAATTCTGCAAAAAAATTTTTAGTCATGGGAATCTCCGCTACGGTTTCTTGTTCTTTCAGACGATCGAAAGTTACAGGAAAGCGCCTTTGATGGCAAATGGATATGGAAGGAATTTTGTTTGAAAATCAAATTAATCCTAAATTGTCGCTGTTTTTAATCAGTAAAGGAAGTTAAATTTTGAAGCGATTACAGGAACGACGCTTTGCACCCTTATTTGTGATTTTGGCTGCTGTTTTGTGGGGTATTGACGGCATTGTTTTGCGACCGTCTTTGTACACCCTGCCGGTTATTCTGGTCGTTATGATTGAATCCACGGCTGCGGCTTTGATCATGACGCCGTTTTTCATAAATCAATTTCCAAAATTAAAACAGTTGAATTACAAGGAGTGGGGTTCGCTGCTGGGGGTTGCCGTTTTAGGCGGAGCGGTTGGTACGTTGGCCATTACCAAAGCGATTTTTTACGTGCAATACGTGAATCTTTCGGTAGTGGTTCTCATTCAAAAATTACAGCCGGTTTTTGCCATTGCTTTGGCGGCGCTTTTGCTGAAGGAGCGGCTGCCCAAAATTTTTATCAAATGGGCGCTCATTGCTTTGGTCGGTGCTTATTTTATGACCTTTGGCCTGCATTTGCCCAATTTAAGTACGGGCGACAAAACGCTGATGGCGGCTGGATTTGCTTTGCTAGCGACCATCAGTTTTGCTTCGTCCACCGTGCTGAGTAAGCGCCTGCTGCGTAAAATTGATTTTCATTTTGCCACTTATTTAAGATTTTTGGTAACTGCCATTCTGATGATTATTTTGGTGACCTTAACGCAAAAGGTGGAAGTGATTCATCAGGTAACACGGCATCAATGGATGATTTTTTTGTTTATTGTTTTGTTTACCGGTGCGCCGGCCATTTTTTTGTATTATTTCGGATTGCGGCAAATACCCGCTTCGGTTTCCACGATTTGCGAGTTGGCCTTTCCCATTTCAGCCATTTTGCTGGAATATGCGATTTACAAGAAATATTTGT
>JALWEA010000552.1 GCA_027039465.1 Calditrichia bacterium
CGGATACACGCTTAACTCTTAACCCTTAACTCTTAACTCTTACCACCCTCCCGCCAATCAATTCCCAATTAAAATTAAAATTGCTTTTTAAGAATAAATTTTAAATATTCCGCATTAATATGCAGGACAATAAAATAACCATTTATTGGAGAATGTCATGGGCATTATTATTTTAGGCATCCTTTTGTTGGCGTTTGTTTTGATTTTTCTTTTTGAATACCGTTTGCGTCAGCCGGACGAAATTGTTTTGACGGATACGGCGGGCAAGATTAAAATGCGCAAAGGCCGTTATTATCCGCGCCATTTTAGTTTGGCCGTTCCGGCCACGATCCATTCATTAACGCAGGAATTTGAAAGCGAAGCCAAAGGTAAGCTGCCGCTTAAAGTCAAATTGGTGCTGACTACGGCCGCCTCAACCGATCATTTGGAAGCGTTGGTGCGCAGCGGGGGCTGGAACAAAAACATGGTGCAAAAGGCAACCGAAGAATGTGCCATTCTGATTCAATCTTTGAGCAAAGAATTTTGCGAACAGCATGAAGTGGACGAATTGAGCAGCGAGGCTTTACGTCAGCATTTGCACAAAAATCTGGAAAAAGAGAGTCTGAAATTCGGGTTGAATGTAATTCAGGTTAACGTGCAAAGCATCGAACCGGTGGATGCCGAAATTGCCGAGGCCATGCAGCAACAGGAAGCGGCCCGCATTCGGGAAAAGACCGAGAAGATCAATCAGGAAGCGCGTTTGAATGCCACTAAAAAACGCTTGGAAACCGATGAAAAGATCAAGCTGCTTGAACATCAATTGGAATTGAAAGAATTGGAATTAAAAAAAGAAGCGCAGGAAAAAGAAGCCGAATTGGCCAAACGACAAGTGGAGCAGGAGTTGGAACGGCGTAAGATGCAATTCGAGATGGAGCAGCAGGAACTAAAAACCTTTGAAGATCATCCTGAACTGTTGTTGCTTTCGCCGCAGTTAGCCCGATTGGCCGAAGCAGGTCAGCAGTTGCGCAATGCCCGAACCGTGGTTTCGCTCTCGGGTTTGGATCAGCAAAAAGCCGGTACTTTAATGGAAGCGCTGGAGCAGGTAGTAAAGAACGCTTTTCAGAAAACGAAGGGCGGAGGAAAATAAGTTTTGAATAATGTGATTTTAATCGATTGGAATACCATCTGCGGTTCTCCCTGATAATTCGGATTCTAAACGGAAGGATGGGGCTAACATTTTAAAATCCGGATATTTCAACTTTTAGATTGAATTTATTATTGTTGAGTTTTACGGGATACAGTAGTAATCCCATGGTAAACGTACATGCAAAAAGACATTTTTCAACTAAAGCCGTTTAAAGCGGCCAAAGTTTCGGAAATTAGTGAGGCGACCGCCGCGGCTCCGGTTTCGGAGGCGGAGCGGATTAATTTTCACATCGGTCATCCCATTCAAGACGAGCGCCTGACCGCCCTATTTCGTCAGCTTGTTTTTCAGGCAACGGATGGCGGTGAGGTGGCTTCGGCTCAAAGTTTTGAGCGCTATTTAAAAAATCGGGAAGTTGGCGATTCGCTGGCGCCGTTGGTTCGCTTTGTGTACGATGTCATTCCGTTCTGCAATCCTTACGCACCGCGCGGCGGCTACAGCCGCAAAAATCCAGGGCCACTGATCGAACGTTTGCAGCATTGGTTCGAAAACGAGCAGTTGGAGCCCATCCGCTACGATTGCGGAAAGGAATCCGGCCAAAAGGAACTGATGTTGGGCAGCGGCGGTCTTTGGGAAAATGTGCGCGTTTTTTTGTTCACGCTCAAACATTCGTTACCCGCATTACCGGCGCATGTTTTTCTTTATCAAACGTCCCTGCCCGCGTATCTAAAAAAAATAGACGGATTTGAATTTCACATTTTACCCAAAGATGAAAAGCAAACGCTTCGTTTGCTGGAAGAGAATCCCTTGCCGGCACCGTCCTTTTTGTTTTTGGGAGCCGTGCCTGGCGAACCGTTCCGACGCCGTTTGCGGGAATTGGTTTTGCAGCAACCGCTTTTTATTGTGGAATTGAATAATGCTCCCAACCATTTTTCATTGGCGCGCGAAGCTTTGTTAGCCGACCGGGTGCTACGCTTTTTAACGGCCGAAGCTTTTAATCCGCAGTTGCAAGGATTGTCCGTGGTGGTGGCTGCCGGTCGGGCCGATTACATTCAACGGCTGGAAACCGTTCATTTTGAATTAAAGGGGACGCCCTCCGCGCCGGAAACGGCATTACTGCATTTTTTACTGGAACATCCGGAAATTGTCGTTCGGGGAAATGAAAGCGCAGACGCTACGCTACCGATAACTTCCGTTTCGGATGATCGATTTCCGGCGGTAAGACAAATTTTAGACACGGCCGATCGATTTCTGAATCGCGTGCACCTGCCTTCCACCCGCCCGCTGAATGCAATGGTAGAAAAAAGAAAAAACACGATTGAGCAGGCAAGCGCACGAGCCTATCGCTTTTTGCGCCACGGAACGGTTCTTGACGATTCGTTTGAACCATTGACGCCGCCCGAGGTCATTGGGCGATTTTTTGAGAATGTGTCAAATGCTTCATGGCTCACAGAGCTGGAAACGAACTTTTTGAACGCCTTTGTGCAGGTGCATCCGGAATACGATCGCCGTTTCACGTTAGCTGTTAGCGGTTCGGCGCGCACGGCTTTGGGACTGTTGGGCTTCCACGGGCCGATCAAACGGGTGATGAGTCCGGATTTGAGCTGGACGTACGAACATTGTTTTCCGCAGGTGGATGTTTTGCCGATTAATCCGTTGCAGCCGTTTGATGTTCGCGCATTCATCCGGCAAATCGAAGCGCGTATTGAACGGGATGTCCGTTGGCTGGAAGACGGGGCGCTTATTCTGAACAATCCGCACAATGCCACTGGCCGCATTTTGCCGGAAGAAGATTTAAAAGAATTGCTGCGTTGGGCGCTGCAAAAGGGTTTGTTCGTAATTGATGATTTATCGTACCAGAATGTCGGGCCGTGGCCTGAAGCGCGGCGGGTTAAAAGCCTGAAGCAGCTTACTTTGGATTTGCAACGAGCAGGCCTGATCGGCAGCGAAGAGGTCAAGCGCCTAATCACGATTCATTCGCTTTCCAAAACCGACAGTTTTGCCGGGGCGCGGCTTACGGTTGTGGAAATTCCCGAGCCGAAGCTTTTTGAAACATTTGCCTCGTTTTTGCAGCAGGTTAGCCGCCATCAACTTCCCTTACTGATTGCCTACTTGTTTTATCGCAACGGTGCGGCCAAAACGGAAAACTATTGGGATTTTCGCAATCGTCTGTTTGCCGAGCGCATGGAAGCTTTGAACAAAGCGGCGCGCGATTTGCCGGATGAGCGCAATCCGTATCAGGCGCAACTTTTGGCGCCTGAAGGAAGCATGTACCCGCTGTTGTTCATTCGCAAATTACCGGCCGGAATTTCTTTGGATGCGCTTTCTTCCAATTTGGCCAATCAGGGTATCGGTTTGGTGCCGTTGAGCACCTTTGCCCGCACAGCTTCCGGATTCGAGACGGCGCGTCCGGCTTTTCGTTTGACCCTGGGCGGGAGTACCCGAGGCGAAAAGTTGTATTATCAGATGCGGCGGGTTTTGATCGATTTGAATCGTTTGATTGCACAGGAATCGTCCGCTTTTCAGAAACAGACGTTTGCCGTAAAAACACCGGATATGCAAAATAGCAAAGCGGCGGCCGTTTGGAAAGGATTAACCGATGATTTGCGTCGGGCGGCAAAGGCACGTTTTGTTCGTCGGAAATCCGATGGCGTATTGGGGGAATCCGCCGACTTTGACGATTTTTTGGAAGAACGCCTGAACAGCCTGAGCGCCGTGTTCCAAGGCAAGCTTTTGCAATGGCAGCGTCTGTTGGTACAGGACGCGAAAGAGCGCTCGGCCCGCCTGGCGCGGATTTTGGAAGCCGAATTTTACAAAGACGATTTAGCGGAACGCCAAAAACGTTTTCGCCGCCGTTTGTTTGACCGCACCGTGCATCCAACGCAAATGTACGCTTTGCAGGTGGAACAACAGGCGCGCGGCATGATGGAATCCGTTTTGCTGGATTCCGTGCCTGGTAGAGAGCGGGTGGAACGATTGGCCGAGACATTGCTTCTGGAATTTTCAGGCCGTAATGTGGCTGTTAATTCCGTGCAGGAAGCGGATGAATTGCTGCTGGACTTGGACAGTTTTATTGAGGCCGAAATCGAGGCGGAGCAGGCCGGAGCCGATTTGCCAAGGACGTTCCTTTCCTTTTGGGGCGATTGGGACGGCAGCACGCGGCCATCCGGTCAGGGGCATCGATTGATTGCCGCGGTAGTTATTGAAAATGTGGCTCGGCTGGCGCAAATTTTTTCCGTTTTGAATCGCCTGGAGCCCAGTTTGCCGGTTGATCCGATGCTTTTGGCGGAGATCGAACGCTTCCCTGCGCAAAGAGCCAAGTTTTGGAATCTGCTAAATAAAATAACCACATTGACCAACCAGTTGGAAAAACGTTATCGGACGTTATTACCGGCCGATCCGCAAATATCGCGCTGGCGCAGGCTGGGCATTAAGTTGCGCTTGCTGCATGATCCGTGGACGGTCATTTGGGAGCACAACGATCGTCTGGAACGCAAAATGCGGCAATTGCGGATCGAGCGGCGGAAGGGCCTGGAATACTATTTCGGATTAAATAAAAAATTACGCAAGGCGCTGCATGCTCTGATTCCGATCCTATTAAAGCATGCAGACGATCCGCAGCTTTTGTATTTTGCCGGATTTTATCGCGACTTGCTCAAGCGGTTTGTGCTGACACCGCGCATTCACCAGAATATGATCACGTCCATTGATCCGTTTGCCATTGACACCACGGTTTTTAATCTGCAGGAAATCAATGAGATCGGCGGAAGCGTCGGCAACGGCGGATTGATTTTGGGCTTGCAGGTGAGCATGACCAGCCAATCCGAGGCCCTGATTCGTTTGGATCAAAAACTTAGGGCGCGCAAAGAAGCCATTTTGCGTGAGCGGGCGCAGAGTGTTTTGCCCGAAATTTGGATTATTCCTTTGTTTGAAGACTTTGAGGTGGTGCGCAACATTGAAAGCTATTTGGACGATTTGTGGCAATACGCCCGCACGCATCGGTCGGCTACGGAAAGTCCCGAAGAGCGGTTTGCAAACATGATTTGCGAAATTTTCGTTGCCGGTTCGGATCTCAGTCAGCAGGTCGGTCAACCCGTGGCTGCAAAGTTGTACAAAGAGACCAAATTTAAAGTGGTGGATTGGCTGGCTAAAAAGGGATTGATCGATCGGGTGCGCTTAAAATTGGGAAGCGGCGAACCCATGCAACGGCAGGGCGGTTTTTACGATGCCCTTGGCGGGCAACCGGCCTTTTTAACAGACAAGGAACGAAAACGAATTATTGAGAAGCATCTGAAACCATCGGTCGCCAAAAGCTGTGAATACGCCATTACGCCTTTACGCGGAGTGATGCAAAGCGGCGATTTGCGTACCTTCCAAAGTACGATTTCCGAAAGACTGCGTTTGCTGGCTCCGGTTCAGCGGGCAGAGCTTTTATTCCACATTGCCCGCCTGCAGCAATACCATGACCGCGAACTCATTCGCGCCGGCGAGCCGTTAATTTTGACGCGTCTGAAATTCAGCGACCGCGGCGAAAAGGAATTAAAGCGGTTGACGATGGGTTGGCCCGATCCTGTTTACGACCGGTTCTTGGAATTGACCCAAAAGAATTTCAGAGAAATTGTTTACGGCCGCGAAGAGGATGTGGTAGGTATTCATGTGATCTCCTACTTTATTTCGCGCATGACGCCCTCGTTTCGTGATCGTCCGACGGTTCGGCCTGGCAGCGCTTCTTCGCCTGAAGCCGGTCAGCGTATTATTGCCAAACTCTCACAGGTACTTCCTTTGGCCAAATACGGTACGATGTTACGCGCCATCGGACACAATCGCGCTCAGACCATGATCCTGGGCGTCAATCAGTTGACCACCGGACTCTTCCGCGCATTAAAGGAATTTTCCGGCGCCCAACAAAACACGATGAGCGCCCGTCTGTTAATACAGGAACGTATTTTGCCCTTCCTGCCGGTGTACGAAATTTTGCACACTTTACGCCTGTACCAGGATTTGGAGCTGAGATTCTTCAAACCGATGCAGTCTTTGTTTCCCGCGGGAAACAGCGCGGTGGCAGCCTTGTTTGAGGACTTCGAGCTGATGCACGAATACATTCCGCTGTTTCAGTTTGAATTGCTAAGACGCCACGGACTGGCAGCGAATGAATTCATGGAAAACGGTTATTTTAAACAGAGTCTTTTACCGGCGCTGCGACCGGATTTGGCCGTGCTGCTGCAAAGCAATCTTTTTAATAATGATTTTAGCAAGTTGCTTGGCGCTTCGTCCGCGGCTTTCGTAAAAGCGGATTGGCAAAGTGAAACGGAGCGCCTGTTGCGCATTCCGCGACAAATTAACCAATGGCGCAGGGAAATTTGGCAATTGATCGGCGAAAAAGTGGCCATGCAGGTGGAGAGTTTTAATCAATTGGCTTTGGCGATTTCGGTGTTGCTTAAAAATCAAATTGACGGCAGTCGGGCATTGAATCAGAATTTGGGTCGCTTGCAACGAACGTCCTCGCAATTGAGCCTGAGTTTGCAGCATTTAAGCGATGAAAATTTGCGCCAGTTTTTAACGGCCGCCGTGCACTATTTGGGTAGCGCATCGCAAAATGCGGTTGAGTTGCCGGTGAATGTAATGCGTGCTTTGCGCGATGTGGAACGGATTTTGAAAATTGAACAGCAGCCGTTAAGCGCTTCCGAGCAGGATCGGTTGCGTTTTTTCATTTTGCAGATTGCGCGATTGACCGGGGAGAACGGGTAGCATGAAGTGTGGAATGGTTGATTGGTTAAATGGGAATCGTTAATCGTGTAACCGTTATTCGTATATTCGTTAAGCGTGATTCGGGAGGTGATGCTGTCATCGCGAGGCCTGGAACCATGACTGGCGCCACGGATTATTAAGGCAGTGACATGGATTAATTGGGAACTGGGAACTGGGAACTGGTACGGTAATCGGATGTGATCTTTCACATTATTGGGCAAAAACTATTTCAACTAAATAGTTCGCCACATTGTCATTTCTAAAGTGGCACCCTTCCCTGCGGGTCGCAGGGAAGGGCCGGGGATGGGTTAAAAAGATGGTTTGTCATTCCGAGTCACGCTCCGGCGGGACGAAGAATTCCTGACATTATTCAGGTCATTTTTCAGCAGGTTTTCTCAATTTTGAGGGCAATACGGTATCGTCTCGATGGTTGGGCAATTATTGACAGTTGTAGTGCGGGTTCCTTGTCAAAGGGGGTATTATTTTAAATGTAAAGGACATAAACGTCCTAATGATTAAAAATATTTTTATCCGAACCGAACCACAGCCTAAAGGCTGTGGCTAACAGCTGTGGCTAACGATTGCTATCAAAAAATCCCACGTCCTTTCCTCGTGTTGTCGGGATCGGAATAAGGGACGATTTAACCATCACCATAGTGTAAACAAAAAAAGGCTGCAAGATGCAGCCTTTTTCTTCTTAAATCAAAGAATTTAATTTTTCTGATTTTTGCTGCGAATGACGTTCAATGCCGATCCTGCTTTAAACCATTCGATTTGCGTTTCGTTGTAGGAATGATTGGCCTTAATCACGTCTTCCGTTCCGTCGGCATGATGTGCCACGAGTGTTAAGGGTTTGCCAGGTGCAAATTCCGGCAGATCTACCGTATCGATTACATCGTCTTCCTGAATCTTATCGTAGTCCGCGGGATCGGCAAACGTTAAGGCCAAAATGCCCTGCTTTTTAAGATTGGTTTCATGGATGCGGGCAAAAGAGCGTACCAACACAACCCGCACGCCCATAAAGCGCGGTTCCATGGCGGCATGCTCGCGCGAAGATCCCTCACCGTAATTTTCATCACCAACAATGATGGAAGGAATGCCTTTTTCTTTGTAAGCCTTGGCAACTTCCGGAACCGGGGCGTACTCGCCGGTAAGCTGATTTTTAACCAAGTTGGTGCGTCCGTTAAAGGCATTCACGGCACCGGTGAGCAGGTTGTTGGAAATGTTTTCCAAGTGACCGCGATAGCGCAACCAGGGCCCGGCAGGTGAGATATGGTCGGTGGTGCATTTGCCGAGCGCTTTAATCAGTACGCGCATACCGGTAATGTTTTTGCCGTCCCACGGTTCGAAAGGCTTCAGCAATTGCAAACGCTCGGATTTGGGATTGACCTTGATTTCAATCTTGCTTCCGTCTTCAACCGGCGGCTCGAAACCACGGTCTTTAACTTCAAATCCTTTGGGCGGATAGAGCATTCCCTGCGGCTCTTCCAACTTAACCTGTTCGCCGTCTTCATTGGTCAGTGTGTCGGTGATTGGGTTGAACTTGAGCGTTCCGGCGATGGTAAAGGCCGTGACCAACTCCGGCGAAGTTACAAAAGCGTACGTATTGGGATTGCCGTCATTGCGCTTTCTAAAATTACGGTTAAATGAATCCACAATGGAATTCGGCCGCTCGTCAATACCTTCGCGATCCCATTGGCCGATGCAGGGTCCGCAGGCATTGGCTAAAACTTTTCCGCCGATCTTCTTGAAGATGTCGAGGTAGCCGTCGCGTTCGATGGTGTAACGTACCTGTTCCGAACCTGGGGTAATCATAAAATCGGCTTTTACGGGGATTTTTTTATCGATGGCTTGTTTGGCGACCGAAGCAGCGCGGGTAATATCTTCGTACGAACTGTTAGTACAGGAACCGATGAGTCCCACTTCGACCTTTTCGGGGAAACCGTTCTCTTCAACCGCTTCTTTAAATTTGGAAATGGGCCAGGCGCGGTCCGGAGAGAAAGGTCCGTTCAGATGCGGTTCCAATTCGGAGAGATTGATTTCGACAACCTGATCAAAATATTTTTCCGGATTTTCGTAAACTTCGGGATCGCCGGTTAAATATTCTTTGACTTTATCCGCCAGCTCGGCAACATCGGGCCGACCCGTAACGCGCAAATATTCGGCCATCTGTTCGTCGTAGCCGAAGGTGGAAGTCGTAGCGCCGATTTCGGCACCCATGTTGCAAATGGTGGCTTTACCGGTAGCGGAAATTTCCCTTGCACCTGGGCCAAAATATTCAACGATGTACCCGGTACCACCTTTCACAGTCAAACGACCGGCCAATTCCAAAATGACATCTTTCGGAGCCGTCCAGCCGCTTAATTTGCCCGTAAGTTTTACACCGATGTATTTCGGGAAGAGCAATTCCCAGGGCATGCCGACCATAACATCCACCGCATCGGCGCCGCCGACGCCAATAGCGATCATACCGAGACCACCGGCATTAGGCGTGTGGGAATCGGTGCCGATCATCATTCCGCCTGGAAAAGCGTAGTTTTCCAAAACCACCTGATGAATAATTCCGGCGCCAGGTTTCCAAAAGCCGATGCCGTATTTTTTGGAAACGGTTTCCAGAAAATCGTACACCTCTTTGTTGGTGTCAAGGGCAACTTTTAAATCCTGCTCCGCACCCACTTTGGCCTGAATCAGGTGATCACAATGGGTACTCGAGGGAACGGCCACTTTATCTTTACCGGCCATCATAAATTGCAGCAAAGCCATTTGTGCGGTGGCATCCTGCATGGCCACGCGATCCGGGGCAAAGTCAACGTAATCTTTACCGCGTTGATAAATTTTCGTGGGATCACCGTCGTAAAGGTGAGAATACAAAATTTTTTCGGCCAATGTCATCGGGCGATTCAGCATTTTACGGGCTTTTTCCACGCGTTTCGGCAGCGTGTCATAAACCCTTTTAATCATATCTAAATCGAAAGCCATTGTAATGCTCCTTTCTATTTTTTAACCGCGGTAAAATTAAGAAATGTTTAATTTAATGTCTATTAAATTTGTAAAAAAATAGAGGGTATTTTTGAGAAGTTGTTTTAGTGAAGCCAAGGTTAATGTCAGATGAGCCGATCCGTTGCTGCTTGGGAAGGGGGCGCCGCGTCACTCGCTGCATCCGCTCTTACTATTGACATGTTAGGCTCGCAATTGCAATATTTAAACCCATCCCCTCCCTTCCCTACGAATCGTAGGGAAGGGTGCCAATTATTTTTGCGCGCATTGGGTGAATTGTTGAATTGAAGTGATTTTGTGCCCGATGATTTGAAAGATCACGTCTGATTGCAGAGTAAATGCGACGTAATAAAGAATCCCTTATGTCGGTTGCTGGTTTGGATGGGATTGCTTCACTCTCCCGCTCGCAGGCTCTCGGGATCATTCGCAATGACAACGCTCTACGAATAACGATTTTCCCATTTACCCATTCAACGATTCAACCATTCAACTCTCATCCGATTAACGAATATACGAATAACGGATAACGGACAACGCCTCACTTAACCCATACACTCTTAACCCTTAACCATTTTCCCATTCAACCAGTTCCCAGTTCCCAATTCCAAATTCATGTATCTTAAAAATATTGCTCATTTTGGGTCTAAATAAAAAAGGTGCGGAAAATACCGCACCTTTTCGGGGATAGGAAGGTTGCTTTTAAAGCTTGAATTCGTCCGCATGTTTGGACAAATATTCCTTAACGCCTTCCGGACTGGCTTTCATGGCTTCCTGACCTTCTTCCCAGTCGGCCGGGCAAACTTCGCCGTATTTTTCAAAATGCTGCAAAGCATCTATCATGCGAATCATTTCTTTAATATTACGGCCCAAAGACAGGTTGTTAATCACTGCATGATGCACAACGCCGTCTTTGTCGATCAAAAACGAACCGCGCAAGGCAACGCCCGCTTCTTCCACCAAAACGCCATAATCGCGACTGATTTCTTTGGTGAAATCGGAAACCATCGGGAACTGAACATTACCGATGCCGCCTTCTTCAATCGGAGTGTTTTTCCAGGCCAAATGGCTGAACTGGGAATCGGTGGAAATACCAATGACCTGCGTATTGCGTTTTTCGAATTCCGGTAAAAATTTGTTGAATTCCAAAATTTCCGTCGGGCAGACAAAAGTAAAATCCAAAGGCCAGAAGAAAACGACCACGTATTTGCCGCGATAATCTTCCAAAGTAAAATCATCTTTAAACGAGTTGTCCGGCATAACAGCCGTTGCTTTAAAATTCGGTGCTTGTTGTCCTACTTGTACTGACATTTTGCTTCTCCTTATTTGGTTAATAATTATTATCAAATAGGAATTCTTTAACGAAAGGAGTTGACCGATTATTCCTTGAAAACGGATTTTTGGAAAAATTTTTTTAAATTTTTTGTATTCCAGGATTTCAGGCTTACCCGCTTTTTGATTCGTGGCCAAAATCCGTTAAATTAAATTCGAATTCGAAAATGAGAAATGCCATCTCCGACTGGCACAGACAGAATATGGAATTGCACGTAGGCTTTTTCTTAGGTAATATTTTGGCAGTATTTAAATTTCGTATATACTTTAATTTTATTAAATTGTTTATGTACTAAATAACCTGATTATCTAAGCCGCAAATGATTCGGATTTCGAATCGCATGCAAAAGTAAAAGAATATTTCGGCGATGTGTTAGTTACTGAAATCGAAAATTCACGTCGGATACGCGGCGCGTTTTAAAAAATTTTAAAATCCAGAGAAATGCGCCGTTGAAGTCATTTTATCGGAGTGTTTTGGCAAATGACGGAAAAAGAGCTTTTACGGTATGTGGAAAGCGGAGAAAATCTGCGCGTTGAATTCAAGGAAAGCCGCGATAAGCTGCCCGCTAATTTGTTTGAAACAATCTGCGCTTTCCTCAATACCAAAGGCGGTCTTATTTTGCTCGGCGTTGCCGACAAAGGCGAAATAATCGGTGTGGACAAAGCGGCGGTAGAGAAACTGAAAAAAGAGATGGTCAGTCTTGCCAATAATCCTCAGAAACTGTCGCCAACGATCGTGTTATCAATCGAGGAAATTGACATCGATGGTAAAATCGTTTTAGCTGTCAAAGTACCCGAAAGTTCGCACGTTCATAAAACCAATAACGACATTTTCGTCAGAAATCAGGACGGTGATTTCCGAGTCACCCGTCCGGTGGAAATCGCCAAAATTGTGAATCGCAAGCAAAATTACTACAGCGAGCAAACGGTCTTTCCCGAAATTGCTTTTGCCGATTTCAGGCAACAGCTTATTGCAAGAGCAAAACAATTGATTAAATCGAATAACCCGACGCATCATTGGCAGGAACTTGATGATAAGTCGCTGCTGGCGCGCGCCGGATTCTACAGAAAAGAGAAAAGCGGTAAAGAAGGCTACACTCTGGCGGCTATTCTGTTTTTTGGTACGGATGATTTAATCCAATCCGTACTGCCCGCTTACAAGTTTGAAGCATTGCTGCGGCGTGAAAACGTGGATCGGTATGATGACCGGCTTACCGTGCGGACGAATTTGCTGGATGCGTATGATTTGTTGATGGGATTTATCGAAAAACATTTGAACGATCCTTTTTATCTGGAAGGCGAATTGCGCGTTAGCTTACGCAGCAAAATATTTCGGGAATTGGTGGTGAACAGCATAGCCCACCGCGAATACATGCATCCGGCACCGGCGATGATTCAGATTTTCTCCGATTCCGTTGAATTTACCAATCCCAATAATCCCGTTGTTTTCGGCAAAATCGATCCCGATCATTTTACGCCCATTGCTAAAAATCCCACGATCAGCAAATTTTTATTGCAAATGGGACTGGTGGAAGAGGTGGGTTCGGGTATGCGTAATGTTTACAAGTACCTGCCGCACTATTCAAAAGGCGCCACTGTTGAGTTTGTGGATGGTGAGCCGTTTAAGACTATTATCAAACTTGGAGAGACTTCGGAGAAAAGTTCGGAGAAAAGTTCGGAGAAAAGTTCGGAGAAAATTCTAAAAATGATTTCAGAGCAACCATATATATCAGCGAAAGATATTGCTAATATAATTGGTATAAGCTCGCGAGCAGTTGAAAAACATATCAGTAAACTTAAGGATCAAGGAATTTTGAAACGCATTGGTCCTGACAAAGGCGGCTACTGGCAAGTTATTAAAGGTAAAAAAGATTAAGCAAAAACAACCGAGCTCGGGCATGCGCAACGTTTACAAATACCTGCTGCACAATTCAAAAGGCGCCACTGTTGAGTTTGTGGATGGTGAGCCGTTTAAGACTATTATTAAACTTGGAGAGACTTCGGAGAAAAGTTCGGAGAAGGGTTCACAGAAAGGTTCACAAAAAAGTTCACAGAAAATTTTAGATTTAATACATCAAAACTCTTCAATAACAACAAAAGAAATGGCAGAAATATTAAAAATCAGCAGAATGGCTGTTGCTAAACATATTGCCAATTTGAAAAAACAAGGCATAGTAAAGCGCATCGGCCCTGATAAAGGCGGATATTGGAAAGTTGTTGAGGTGGAAAAAGATTAAGGAAAAACAGCAGGGTTTGAGAATGCGCAACGTTTACAAATCCCTGCCGCACTATTTAAAAGGCGCCATAGCCTAGTTTGTGGATGGGGATAATTTCACTATTATAATTAGCTAAGGTGACGGTTCGGAAAAAATGTCGGAGAAAATGACGGAGGAAATGTCGGGGGAAAAATCATTTCACTAATAAGTAAAAATCCTAAAATTACAGTAGCCGAAATGGCAAGAAAATTGAGCAAATCATCAGGGACGGTTGAATAAAAAATCTACTCCGAAAATAAACATTATATTTACAATTTGAGAAAGTAAAAAAACGCCGAAGAATGAACCCTTTATCGTAAGAGCAATCCAACAAGCCAATCAACCTAATCGAAAAAAGCGGGCATGAATTGGCGCATTGGGTTTTTTACGTTCTTTTGGCAAGCGGTTATTTAAAAGAAATACACAAAGAGAACGACCATGAAATTTGAACAACCTTTAATCAAGGGCTATTTAATCCGACGTTACAAACGATTTTTGGCGGATGTTCGTTTGCCTTCCGGCGAAACGGTGACTGCCCATTGCCCGAATTCCGGAAGTATGAAAACCTGCGATCAGCCCGGTTGGGAAGTGCGATTGAGTCAATCCGACAATCCCAAACGAAAATTGAAATACACCTGGGAGATGGTGCACAACGGAAAATGCTGGATTGGCATCAATACGATCTTTGCCAATAAAATTGCAGCCGAAGGAATTCGTACCGCTGTGATCCGCGAGCTTCAGGGTTACGAATTGTTGCAGACCGAACGCAAATACGGACAAAACAGCCGCGTGGATTTGTTGTTAAGTAACGGAAACGAGAAGTGTTATGTGGAAGTTAAAAACGTGACTCTGGTCGAAGCCGATGGATTTTACCGTTTTCCAGATGCCGTAACTAAGCGCGGTTTAAAGCACCTAGGCGAGTTGGCCGAAATGGTGCGTCAGGGTCATAGGGCAGTTATGC
This sequence comes from Calditrichia bacterium, assembly GCA_027039465.1. Lineage (GTDB taxonomy): Bacteria > Calditrichota > Calditrichia > Calditrichales > Calditrichaceae > Caldithrix. The sequence goes on from JALWEA010000552.1 coordinate 14,414, forward strand.
TTTTTTTGATTCAGCGCAGTGACGGAACTGTTTTTAAACCGGCCGATCATATCGATCCCGATTACGGTCAAGCTTTGCGAGAGGTTTTTAAAGCGGGAGTGGAAATTTTACCGTATCGGGCCGAGGTTTCTCCCGATGAAATTTTTGTGGCCGAAAAAATTCCTTTTGAATTGGATTAAAGGAAAAACGAAGATGAGTGAACGTATTGCTTTAAACGAAAAATTCAAGGTCATTCGTAAAAACGTTTATTTTGTTTTGGTGGAACCGGAATCGCCGGGCAATGTGGGCGCTGCCGCCCGGGCCGTTAAAACCATGGGATTCGAAAATTTGGTTTTGGTGAATCCCTGTTCGCTAGACAATGACGAAGTGAAAATGTTGGCCCACCGATCCATGGATATTGTGGAAAAAGCAACGATCACGGATGATTTTAAAACAGCCATTGCGCCCATGCGTTTAACGGTAGCCACCACCATGCGCAGACGCCATTTTAAATTCCCTTTCTTTTCTCCGGAACAGATTGCCGAGAAGCTATTATCCGCAGCCCTGGAACATCCGGTGGCCATTGTTTTCGGTCGCGAGAGCTCCGGCTTGACCAATGAGGAAATTTTGCAATGTCATTTGCATTCCACCATTCAAACGGCCACGCAAAATCCGGCGCTCAATTTGGCCCAATCCGTTATGATTTACGCCTATACTTTTTTTCAGCATCTGCAAAAAGCGGAATTGCATTACGAATACAATTTGGCTAGTCAATACGAATTGGAAAAATTTTACGAACATTTGTCCGCCGCCTTACAAATGGTGCATTTTGTACCCAGAGACGGGATTGACAATTTTGTAACCCGATTCCGACGTTTAATCGGGCGGGCCATGGCCGAACAGAGAGATATTCGTTTGCTGCACAAATTGTTGCAAATTTTCGAAACGAGAATTAAAGATTTGGAGGAAAATTGCGACGCAGGTGCAAAGAGGGAGATTTATTAGGACGAGGACTGTACGGATTGCGCGGATGCTCACGGATCTATTTAATTTTTATTTTTTTATTTTAATTTTGGAAATGTTTTTTTGGGAAAATAATAATCGGTCGGTTTGGAACTGGTAACTGATCTTGTCGTTATTCGTGTATTCGTTATTCGTTAATCGGAAACCTATGATTTGTGCAATGAGTGGTCTATCCGTTTCTTAACAAGATTCCGCCTGCGATTAAGAACTTGTAACTGGGAACTTTTCCAAACGAAGTGGAAATTTCTCGTTCGCGCACAGCCTGTCTCCAACCACCGCTTAACGAATACACGAATACACGAATATACGAATATACGAATAACGGATAACGCTTAACCCTTTAACCCTTCAACTCTTAACTCTTAACTCTTAACTCTTAACCATTTCCGCCTTAAAGCAGGGAACTTTTTCCCTTCGTGAAAATTAATGAATCAATAGTTGAAATTTTGACTAAAATCTGTAAATTTGTCAAAACAAGGCAAATATCATTCTTTCGAAAAAGGAGTAAAACAAAACATGGGTTTCTGGGGCAAAGCAATCGGAATCGGCGTCGGTTTTATGATGGGCGGCCCTTTGGGCGCGGTTTTGGGCGGCATTTTCGGGCATTGGTACGATACTGAAGCGGAACATCGTTCTTTCGGCTTACGCATGCGTTGCCCTTATTGCGGTAATAAGATTACGCCCACATCGGACGGTCATTGCCCGATTTGCGGCAGTGATTTGAGGTCGGCCGGATACGATCAGCCCAAAAGCTCCGAAGATCGCCAGTTTCTTTTTTACATTAGCCTGACCTCGTTAGCCGCCAAAATGGCCAAGGCGGACGGTGTGGTTAGCAAAGAAGAGATTCAAACCTTTGATCGATTCGTGCGCGAAGAATTGCGTCTTTCCACCGAAGAGCGAAAAATTGTGGCTCAAATTTTTAACGAGGCCAAAAATTCGCCGCAAGATCCCATGGATTTTGCCCGACAATTCCGAAGTTTAATCGGCTACCAACCCGAAGTACTGCAAACCATGGTACATCTGTTGTTCCGCATTGCCATGGCGGACGGACGGTTCCATCCTGCGGAAGAAAAATTCATTCGGCAGGTCGCCGAAATTTTCGGATTGTCACTGGCGGAGTACGATCAAATTCGCGCTTTGTTTGTCAAATTCGATCATCACGCTTATCAGGTGCTGGGATTGACGCCGCAGGCTAGTGTGGAAGAGATTAAGGTGACCTACAAAAAACTGGTCAACCAATATCATCCCGATCGTTTGATTGCCAAAGGGGTGCCGGAGGATTTTATTAAAATTGCCAATGAAAAAATGGCTGAAATTAATTATGCTTACGAGCAGATTCGGAAAGAAAGAGGGTTTTAAGGAAAAAAGAAAAAGGAAAAAGGAAAAGGGAAGAGAGTTAAGGGTTGAAGGGTTAAGCGTTATTCGTGTATTCGTTATCCGTATAATCGTTAATCGTAGGGTAACGGCGGGCGAACTTTCCGAGGTTTACCGGAATTTAAATTAGAAATTAAATTAATGAAATCATCGAAAGAAGAAAAAATGGAAAATGCACCAATCAAATGGGATGAAACCATGCAAAACAAATACGACGACTTTTACAAAAAACTGCGCACTCAGATTAACGATTATCTGGAACGCAAAAACGTAGAATATGCCGATTTGCTTTTACTGGTTCCGGATTTTTTCCACTTGCTGGTAAAATTAATGTTGGACAAACGCGTTCCGGCCAATAAAAAATTAAAGCTTTCGGCGGCTATCGCCTATTTTATCACACCGTTTGATTTCATTCCCGAAGCCATTTTCGGCCCGATGGGTTACATGGATGACTTGGCATTGGCGGCTTATGTTTTAAATGACTTTATCAATCAGGGCGACATGGATTTGATTTACGAACACTGGGCGGGGCGCGGCGATGTTTTGGCCAGCATCCAGAATATTTTGACCGTAGCCGATTACTACCTGGGCAAGGGCCTGTGGCAACGCATTAAACAGGGCTTTCAGTAAGCGGAGCGCCGGTTAATGACTCTTCCTTTTTCGCCCGAAACATTAAAAGATTTGCATGAGCGAATCGAAACGCCTGCTCTGTTGGTTTGGCAACCGAATTTGGAAAAAAATTTGGCCGACATGCAGAAGTTGGCCGATCGATATCGCACGCAGCTCAGGCCGCACACCAAAACGCACAAGTCGCCGCTTTTTGCGCAATGGCAATTGCGACAAGGCGCCAAAGGCATTACGGTGGCCAAGTTGGGCGAAGCGGAGGTCATGGCGTCGCGCGGCATTACGGATATTTTCATTGCCAATCAAATAACGCAAGCAAGCAAAATAAAACGTCTGCGCGCCCTGCACGAAACCATTCGGGTTATTATCGGGATCGACCATGTCGATCAAATCAAATTGCTCAAACCCTATTTTTCCGATGCGCGTGCGCCGTTGCCTGTGCGCATCGAAATCGATTCCGGACTGAAGCGCTGCGGGGTTACGGTAGGTGAATCGTTGATTCATTTGGCAAAGGCCGTAACGGATCAGCCGTTTTTGGAGTTGGAGGGAATTTTTACCCATGCCGGTCATGTGTATGGCGCCAGGAACCGGGCGGAGGTGGAACGCATCGGGCATGAGGAGGGGGAAATCATGGCGCGAGCCAAGGCGCTGCTGCAACAGGCGGGAATTTCTGTTGCGACGGTTAGCGTGGGCTCCACACCAACGGCGCCGTTTTCCGTGCAAAATCCGGCAGTGACCGAAATTCGCCCGGGCAATTACATTTTTTACGACGCCATGCAAATCGCTTTGGGTGCGGCCCAGGCAAATCGGGTGAGTTTGTTTGTCTTGGCTACCGTGGTTTCGCGTCCTGCCGCGGATCGGTTGGTTATTGATGCCGGCAGTAAAGCCTTGCACACGGACGGAGCGTCTTTAACCGGACATTTTGGTTTGCCGTTAAATGTACAAGGCAAAGTCATTCGTCTTTCGGAAGAGCATGGTGTTTTGCAAACTTCGCCGCAAAGCAAGGTACGTATCGGCGATCCCATTTTGCTCATTCCCAACCATGCCTGTGCCGTTGCCAATTTGTTCGATGTTTACCATCTTTTCGATGCCGCTTTGGAGATTGAAACCGTGCCCATCGAAGCCAGGGGGAAGAGCCAATGAGGCCCGTAAAGTTAACAAGGAGCATGTATGTCCGTACCCGTTAAGCGTTTCTGGCAATTGGCCGTTTTAATTTTGTTTGCCGTTGGCGTAATCGTTGTGTTAATGGATTTTACCTACCGCGATTTGCAAGAGGATTTTGCCCGCAGGGAAACGCTGCATCGGGCAGAAACGCTGCAATTCGTTTTCAATGCGGAATTTAAAGATGATTCGCTATTGAATTCTCCCAAAAAGATAACGGAACGATTAGCTTCATTCAAAATTTTGTTTCGGCAAAACGGATTTGAAAACGCATATTGGTACGATGGTGAAACAAGGCAAGTTTGGCCTGCAATTGCCAATACGGCTTCAACCAATATTGATTCTTTGCTTCGATCGAATCAAGCCGCTTTGCAACATCTTCGGCTATTTACATCGTTATCCGACCGATCTTGGCTTGTTGCCGTACCGATTCGGGCGAGCGGTTATTTGATTCTGGCGCAAAAACGACCGGTGGCGGGCTGGTTTACCACGGACTTTTGGCGCCGCTTCGGGCCGTTGATTATTGTCTTTTCTTTAATCGTTTTCTTGATTTTTCTGGTTGTTTATCATTCGCTTAAACAACCCTTGAGTTCGGTGCGCCATTTGGCCGAGCATCTGCAGGCCGGAGATTACCGCTATCGCATTGAATATTCCAAAAAAGACGAATTTACCGATACTTTCATGCGCATTAATCAGTCGCTGGAGCGCTTGGGGGCGGGCGACGAAAGTTATCATCAAAAGGAAGCGCACATTCGTAATTTGCTGGAAGCGCTGGACGAAAGCATTGTGGTTTTGGATACGGATTTGAAATTGAACACCTTTAATCCCGCGGCCGTCCGTTTGTTGCGTTGCTCGTCCGAAGCCGAGTTCGAACGCTGTTTTGCAAGCATTTTGGAAGAGAACATGGCTCTGCGCGATTTGATCCGCCGGTTCCAAACCTTGCAGGAAAAGACCTTGAGCAGGGAGTTGGTGATTTGGGTTTCGGATGAACGGGAATTGCACATTAACGTGACTTTACAGCGTCTGGACGAAAATCATTTTTTGCTCACGTTTAAAGATCTTTCGCGCATTAAGGAATTGCAGAATAACCTGCTCCGTTCCATGAAATTCGGAATCATTGCCAATTTGGTGTCGTCCGTCAGTCACGAAATTCGCAACCCGCTGTCCGCCGTGGGCATTCACACGGAAATTTTGAGTACGCGCCTGCACAAGGAATATCCCGAATTGGATCCCAAATTAAAAAAGTCGTTGAATATTATTCAGAATGAAATCAAGCGGATTCATCGCATTCACACCCAATTTTTCAATTTGGCGCGCAAGCGGGAATTGAAACTGACGGCGTTGAAACCCAATTCCGTGATTGACGATGTGATTCAATTGGTACAGCATCACGCTTTGGAACAGCAAATCAATTTGGAAATCAATTTGGATGCCAATATTGATTTTATTTACGGCGATGTGGATCAGTTGAAACAGGTAATCTTGAACGTGGTGTTGAATGCCTTTCAGGCGGTGGGTGAAGACGGAGGGGTTTCGATTAAAACCGGTCAGGACAGTCAAAAGGTTTACATTGAGATTGCGGACAACGGCCCTGGAATTCCTCCGGAAGTCGGAGAACATATTTTCGATTTGTATTTTACCACCAAGCCCGACGGCGGGGGCATCGGGCTGGCCTTGTGTAAAAAAATTGTGGAAGCCCATGAAGGGCGCATCTGGTTCCGAAGTACGCCCGGTCAGGGCGCAACGTTTACCATTGCCCTGCCGCGCATTTCGCAAACCCGCAAGGAACGGATTCAGACAAGGCTGACGAATTTGAACAAATGAGATTTTTTATTTGTCATCGTCCCGATAAATCGGGATGTACCACAAGGTCGGGAACCATGGCTGGCGCCATGAATTAATTAGGAATTAGGAACTGGGAACTGTTGCGGCAACCGTGTCTCGATACGATCCCGCTGGCACGGTCTCTACTCGACAACCGGTTGCCTTTGAACGCGTCCGGTTCCCGAGTGTCCCGAGAATCGGGGCTTATCGAGGGACCGACGCATCGCAATATTTCAATACCAGGCTCGCAATTGCAATATTTAACTCACTCCCGCCATATCCCTGCGAAGCGTCCCGATGCTCAGGCTCTTCGACATGTAAGGGGGCCTGAGACGTAGTCGAAGGCAGGGTGGGTTATGCCGGGGATGAAGTGTCTCTCTCTAAAACAGTTGCCCTTCAGGGCATTAAATAGATAAATTAAACGGACGTTTTCCAATGAAAAATTTAACGGTCTTTACCGGTTCCGCCACATCGTACTACCATTTTCTTGATCATCTGCTGCAATCGGTGCGCGAAGGCAGGCAGGATTTTTTAGCCATCGTGCCGGTAAACCGTGCCGTGCGTAAATTAAAACGACTGCTCATCGATCAGGCGCAAAATCAGGCCCTGGCCGATCCGCCGGTCTTTACCTTTGATCAATTGCTGCTGGAGCTCTACCGTTCTTTTCCCAACGCCAAACGCCTGATTTCAAGAGAAATTTTTTTGGTACTGGTCAAAGACATCCTGAGCAAACATGCCGACGAATTTTCCTATTTCATGCCTGATCGGCAATTGAGCGACGGATTGGTGCAAAAAGTAACCGAAGCCGTCAGCGAGCTGCGCAATTTCGGCTACGACAGCGCACAGTTTCAAAAAGTGGAAGCGGAAGATCGCGAGCAGCATCCGCAGAAATATCAGGCCTTCGGGCGGCTTTTGTCTTTGCTGGAGGAACACTTTGGCGGGCAATTGATTGACGAACCCTTTGCACGCGCTCAGGCCGCCGAAAATTTAAATCGGAAATTATTTGAAAAACGATTTTCCAAAGTTAAGATCATTTACATCAGCGGCTACGGATTGTTCAGTCCGCCCATGCTCACGTTTATCGACAAAGTTTCGCAGTGGTTGCCGGTGCAAATTAAGCTGGATTATGTTGAGCAAAATCCGGAATTGTTCGCCCATACAAAGGAGGCTTTGCTGCGCCTGCAAAAATTGGGAGCAACGATCAAATCGACGGATTGTGAACATTCTTCGCTTGCCCTCCATTTATTTAACCGAGACCGACCGCCGCAAAAGCCGTTGGATTTGTCGCAGCGCGTGGTTGTGGCCGGTTTGACCAATCGCGAACAGGAAGTGCGTTTTATTGCCGGACAAATTAGGGCATTGAATCGTCAGGGCGTACCGTTGCATCGCATGGCGGTAACATTCAGTCATCTTGAAAAATACGTGCCGTTGTTGCGTCGCATTTTCGAAGATTACGGCATTCCCTTTAATTTGTCCACCGGATTCGAAGTGGCCAAAGCGCCTTTGATCGCCACCTTTTTGGGACTGTTTCGTTTGCTGACGGAAAATTTTCCCATGGAAAAAACGTTGGGCCTGTTGAGCAGTCCGTTAGTTCGAACGCCGGAAGAATTTGATGTGGGCCTGATGCGAGAGATTTGCATTAAAACGCGCATCACCCGCTTAAACACCAAAAACTTGCAGCGTCTTTCGGACTTTATCGAGCGCCATTGGTTCGAAGCGGATGAAGAGGAAAATTTACCCGACGCCCAGAGCGCCAAACGGCAGACGCTGCTCTTGCAGCAGCTTTTACAACCGCTCTACGACTTTCCGCAAAAAGGAACGCCCGTGGAGTTGCGCGCACGTTTTTTGGAGCTGCTGAATCATTACGATTTGGTGCATTGGTACAAACTGAATTACAAACATTTGAGCGAACGGCAAAAAGAAAGCAGCTTCCGCGCGTACAACCGGTTTGTCAAAATTTTCGAACGTACGATTTGGACGCTGCAAATCATTTACGGAGCCCAAAGCATTGATGTCAACCGGCTGTTCGATACGCTGCAATCGGCTTTGGAACGGGAACTTTACAATTTAACGGAATGGCCGGATTACGGCGTGCAAATCATGCCGCGCCTTGAAATTTTGGCAGTGGATTTTCAGGCGCTGTTCGTGGGCGGACTGATTGACGGTGATTTCCCGCGTTCGGCGGTCAAGGACATCTTTTTCGGCGACGAGGTGCGTTCGTCCATGGGGCTGGTGGCCAGCGAAGAACTGCTGGGGCAGGATCGCTTTCTTTTTTACGAATTACTGGACAGTAAGGCCGGGCGGGTTTACCTGACCTATCCCAAGTATCGGGACGAAGAGGCTTTGGTGCCGTCTTCGTTTTTGGCTGATTTGAAGGACATCGCGCAGGTGAACGAACCGTCGATTCCCGAAGACGACCCGTTGTTCGAGAATCGGCAAACCCTTTGGGAGGGCTTCGGCCGTAACATTTTCTTTTCCAATACGGGCGATCGTTTGCAGACCGCTTTTAAACAGGCGGACATGCTGTTTGCCCTGATTCCCAAACCGCGCAAAACGCTCGAAGATTTGTTGCACCGCATTCAATTCGCTTCGTTGCGCATCATGGGCGATCAATTCACCCGCTTTGAGGGCAATTTGACCGGCAACGCCGCTTTGATCAAAGATTTGCAATCCGCTTACCAAAACCGCGTCTGGTCGGTGTCCCGCCTGGAAACTTACGGCTTTTGTCCCATGCGTTATTTTTTGCAGTACGTTTTGAAAATCCGGCCGACGGAGAAAATCGAGGAAGAAATAACAC
>JALWEA010000553.1 GCA_027039465.1 Calditrichia bacterium
CTTTATTTTGAACGACAATCGTTTCATCTGAAAAATTCATGACCGCATTTAATCCTTTACTATTTTAACGCCTTTCCAGAAGGCGATGTAATCTTGTATTTCCTTAGCTGCGGGTTTTGGCTCAGGATAATACCAAGCGGCGTCTTTGTTTGTTTTACCGTTAACGACCAAATGATAATAAGACGCAAGACCTTTCCAAGGGCAAGTAGTGTGCGTTTCGCTCGGCTGCAAATATTCCTTGTTAACGGCTTCCGGCGGAAAATAATGATTGTTTTCCACTACGATTGTTTTATCGCTTTGGGCGATGATTTTATCATTCCAAATAGCTTTCATTTTATTATGCTCCTGAGTAATTAATTTTTTAATGAACGGGTAATATTTGTTTTAAGTTGTTAGAACAGTTTCCATGACGGACTAGCTTTTCTTTAAGAGAAATCCATTTTTCGATGTATTGAACATCCTTGCAAATTCTTTTTAGAAACCATCCCCGTCCCGATTCCCGGGATGCCCAATTAGCTGCGGGCATTTGGTTAATTGTTGAATTGAAGTGATTTTGTGCCCGACAATTTGAAAGATCACATACAGTTGCCGAGTAAATGCGACGGAACGAGGAATCCCTTACATCCGTTGCCGCTTTGGAAGGGATTGCTTCGCGTTCCCGCTCGCAGGCTCGCGGGATCGTTACTATTGACATCGTTGGCTCGCAATTGCATTATTTCAACCCATCCCCTCCTTTCCCTACGACGCGTAGGGAAGGGTGCCCATTTAGCTGCGGGCATTTGGTGAATTGTTGAATTGAAGTGATTTTGTGCCCGATAATTTGAAAAATCACATACAGTTGCCTAATAAATGCGACGGAACGAGGAATCCCTTACATCCGTTGCTGCTTTGAAAGGGATTGCTTCCCCGCCTCAGGCGGGCCGCAATGACAGGACTGAGAATCACATCAATTAACGGGCGCACACCACCGCCTGCACAAACAATGCTTCCCGAATAACGAATAACGGATATACGAATAACGCTTTCCCCCATTTTCCATTTAACCAATCAACTATTCAACCCTTATACCCTTAACACCCTTCCACGATTGAAAAAGAATACTTAATCAGTCCCATCCACCCGTTTTTTAATTGATCGTCTTTATTCCTTCCAACATCGTCGGAATCAGTTCGGAAACCGTTGGATGCGGCGGTACCGAATCACGAATGGCCGTGTATGGTTGATCGGCATACATAATATTCAAAATAGAACTAATGATCTCGTCCCCGCCAATGCCTAGCACCGCGGCGCCTAAAATTTTATCCGTTTCGGCATCAATAACCACGCTCATAAAACCCTGCGTTTCGGCGCGCTCTCTGGCGCGGGCCACATCCGTCATTTTACGAAAGCCCACTTTTAATTTTTTACCGCTGGCTTTAGCCTGCGCCAAGGTCATTCCCGCCCTGCCCAAAGGCGGATCAATGAATAAGCCGTAGGTCGTAATGCGATCGGAAACCTTACGATTTTTCCCGTCAAACTTATTCTCGGCCACAATTTCGTAATCATTGTAGGAGGTGTGCGTAAAAGCCCCTTTCCCGTTGCAATCGCCCAATGCAAAAATTCCTGGTACTTTGGTTTCCAGATGATCATTTACGGGAATATAACCGCGAGAGTCGGTTTCCAATCCGGTGGCCTGCAAATTCAACAAATCCGTATTCGGAATGCGGCCGGCAGCCAACAACACATGCGAACCCGTAATTTCCGGCGGCCCTTGCGTGCAATTCACCTGAACCGTCACTTCCCCGTTTGATTTGCGCTTACCGCTAAGGCATGTGGCATTCAAACGAAACTCAATACCTTCACCTTGCAAAATTTCCAAAATGGCCTGAGAAATTTCTTCGTCTTCACGCCCGATCAACCGTCCGGTTTTTTCGACGATTGTTACCTTGCCTCCAAAACGCCGGAAAATTTGTCCCATCTCCAAACCGATATAGCTGCCCCCTACGATAATCAAATGCTCCGGCAATGTTTCCAGATCAAGAATTTCATGATTGGTTAGGGCATTCATCCCGGTAAATCCGTCGGGAATACGTGCCCGCGCACCCACATTAATGTAAATGTGATCGGCCGTTAAGATTGCGTCGTTCACCTTAACTTGTTTAAACCCGCTAAACTGCGCCGTTCCTTTGAACCAGTTAATGTGTTCATTATTTTCCAAGGCTTGTGCAATGCCATCCACCGACTTTTTGATTAGGGCATCCTTACGGGCTTTGACTTTAGCCAGATCAATTTTTGCGCCGGACGGAATTTCCACGCCCACATCGGCTCCGTGGGTGGCATCAAACATCCGTCGGGCACTG
>JALWEA010000554.1:0-977 GCA_027039465.1 Calditrichia bacterium
ATCGCAATTCGTTGCTCAATTTGGAACATGGCTATATTCCGTAACAGCACGAACCGATACTGTGAGAAATTTTAAAGAAGTATTTTTCCTTCCGACGATTATTTCACTCAAATCCTTCGGGAAAATGGGGAGCGCCAATCCAATGCTGTTCCCCGTTTTTCCGGCAGGCAAAATAAAGAATTCCGCATTTGGTTCCAAAATTTCAGATTCAAAATCACCCTGACTCTTCTACAAAATAAAATTAAGAATACCTTGACTATGTTACAATTTATTTGAATATTTACCTTGACTTTATTACAATCCATTCTTATATTAATCCTGACTTTATTACACAGGAGATTGTTTATGTATTTAAAGCGAGAAATCTTAGCCGAGTTGGAACAATGGAAAAATAATCCCAATAGAAAACCACTAATTCTGCGGGGAGCACGTCAGGTTGGAAAAACAACGGCGGTTCACATGTTCGCCGAAAAATTCGATCATTATATTTATTTGAATCTTGAAAAAGAAGAAGACAAAAATTTGTGTGAACAAACCGGCTCTTTCCAGGAATTCTTGGAGGCCATTTTCTTTGCGAAGAAAATCCCCAAAAGTCAGCGACAAACCCTCATCTTTATTGATGAAATTCAAAGTTCTCCCAAAACGGTGGCCATGCTTCGTTTTTTCAAAGAAGAAGCGCCCCAATTATTTGTGATAGTCGCCGGTTCCTTGTTGGAAACGCTTATGAATGTTCACATTAGTTTCCCGGTCGGACGGGTCGAATACCGTTACCTTTACCCAATGACTTTTAGGGAATTTTTGTGGGCAGCTAATGAAGCAGAGCTGCTCGAATTTTTGCATTCCGGTACTATTCCCACCTTCGCCCACAACGCGTTGCTAAAACAATTTCATCGCTACACTTTGATTGGGGGAATGCCAGAAGTGGTTAAAGATTACGTAGAAAATAAGGATTTGACGTCCTTGGCACCCATTTACGA
>JALWEA010000554.1:987-2339 GCA_027039465.1 Calditrichia bacterium
CATTTACGAGGCTCTCTTGACTTCCTATTTAGATGACGTTGAAAAATACGCGCCCAACATTTCTTTAAGGCAAGTGCTGCGTCATTGCATTCGCAGCTCATTTTTTGAGGCGGGAAAGCGTATTAAGTTCCAGGGGTTCGGACAGTCAAACTACCGGTCCAGAGAGGTAGGTGAGGCATTGCGTACACTGGAAAAAGCGATGCTATTAACATTGATTTATCCGACAACAAGCACAAAATTGCCATTAACGCCGAACCTGAAAAAATCACCCAAACTTCATGTTTTGGATACGGGATTGATCAATTATTTTGTTGGACTTCAAGAAGAAATTTTTCGTACTCCCTTAATTGATTCGATTTATGAGGGACGTATTGCAGAACATATTGCCGGCCAGGAATTACTTGCCAGGCGTCATTCTCGAGTTCAGCCATTGGTTTTCTGGACCCGTGAAAAAAAGCAATCTACTGCCGAGGTGGATTATCTTGTTCCATACAAGCAAATCGCCTTGCCCATTGAGGTCAAGTCGGGGAAAGCTGGAAGACTGCGTTCTCTTCACCTTTTTATGGACCAAACGGAACACCCATACGCTATGCGGGTTCATTCAGGTCCCCTTTCCGTGGATGAAGTGCATACAATAGGCGGAAAAAAATTTAATCTGATAAATCTTCCATTTTATCTTTTGGGTTCATGGCAAAATGTTGCAGAGGAAATAATCCGGCTTTGACTAAAAAGAATTTTGTTGAACTTTTTGGACTATTTTAACCATATCGCCGTTTGGACATGCTGCAGAATATTCTCCATTTCTATTTGCTCCTGCAGAATATTCTACAATTTTTTGGAAAATTGCTTCCGCTAAACTAAAATATAATTCTATTATTAACAATATGTTAAACCACTATTTAACTTTTGGCATAACCATTGCTTTCTTTTAAATAAATTACATTCAGGCAGAAAAAGATGGCAGAGAAGATTTGGCCATTTAAATCCAGATCTCTGGATAAAATCAGAAACAAAATTTTGGAGCAAACATGGACAGACGAAAATTTTTAGGATACGCAACGATTGGTTTCGGTGCAGCAGCAGGCGGTTTGGCGGTGTGGGGCCCGTTTAAAGGTGGGCGCTCCGTGGCTGCCAAGTCCGTGGCCAACCCCAACTTTGTACCGGACGTAGAAATCGCCTTGACAGCCGAACCGGGGCAAGTGCAAATTTTCAACGGAAAGCCCACGCTCATTCGGCATTACGTGGCCAGCGTGCTCAAAGGCCCAGCCGAGGCGATTCAAACCATCGAAAATTCTTATCTGGGACCGATTTTTCGGGTAAAGACTGGACAAAAGATACGCGTACGATTTACC
>JALWEA010000555.1 GCA_027039465.1 Calditrichia bacterium
CCGCGTTTCATGAGCGTAAGCGAATTGCTGAAAGCCTCCACCGAGCACACCCTGCAATTATTAAAACGCGAGCTGGAGATTCGCAAAGCCGACCTTTCAGAGAAGTTGTTCTTTTCGTCGCTGGAGAAAATTTTTATTGAGAATCGCATTTATCGTGATATCGAGGAGTGCGAAACGTGGGAATCGGTCATCGAAACCATCGACAAAGGGTTGGAGCCTTTTAAGCCGCAGTTGCTGCGCGAAGTGACCGAAGACGATATTATCAAACTGACCGAGATTAAAATCAAACGTATTTCCAAATACAACTCCTTCAAAGCCGACGAGCTAATGCGTCAGTTGCAGGAAGAAATCGACGAAGTTAATTACAATCTTTCGCACTTAACCGACTATGCCATTAAATATTTTGAGAGCCTGAAGGAAAAATACGGCAAAGATCGTCAGCGCAAAACCGAAATCCGCGCATTTGACGAAATTCAGGTGGCGCGCGTGGCGGCGGCCAACCAAAAGTTGTACGTCAATCGCAAGGAAGGTTTCATCGGCTACGGCCTGAAAAAGGACGAATTTGTCAGTGAATGTTCGGATCTCGACGATATTATTGTTTTCCGGCGCGACGGCAAATTTTTGGTGACGCGCATTTCGGACAAAACCTTCGTGGGTAAAGACATCATTCACGTGGCCGTCTGGAAAAAGGGCGATAAGCGCATGACCTACAACATGATGTACTACGACAGCAAATCCGGTCGCACCTACGCCAAGCGCTTTAACGTAACGGCGGTAACGCGCGACCGCGAATATGATTTGACCAAGGGAAACAAGGATTCCAAAGTTCTGTATTTCTCGGCCAATCCCAACAGCGAATCGGAAATTGTAACGGTTACGCTGAGCCCGTCCTGCAAAGCCCGCAAAAAGAAGTTCGATTTCGATTTCGGCTCGATCGATATCAAAGGGCGCGGCTCACAGGGCAATATCGTGACCAAGTGGCCGGTGCGTCGCGTGGTGCAAAAAGAGATTGGGGAATCGACCCTTGGCGGCATTGACATTTGGTACGATCCCATTGTCGGCCGTTTGAATCACGAGCAGCGCGGACAGTATTTGGGCAAGTTTGACAGCGGCGATTTGATTTTGGTGCTGACCAAAGACGGCAATTACGAATTAACCTCGTTTGATTTAACCAACCGTTACGATCCGGACAATGTGGCTGTGATCGAAAAATTCAATCCCGATACGGTAATCGGCGCGGTGCATTACGACGGTGAAAGCAAGAATTTTTACGTTAAACGGTTCAAAGTTGAAACGCAGACTGTGGGCAAGCTTTTTCCGTTCATTAACCAAAGCAAGGGTTCGCGTCTGGTTTTTGCCACCACCCAAGCCGATCCGGTGATTGAACTGGAATACCTGAAAGGTCGTCCTAAAAAAGAATTCAGCGAGAAGATCAAATTAAACGAGTTAGTGGATGTGAAAGGCTGGAAAGCACGCGGCAACCGATTAAGCCGTTTTCAGGTTACTTACGTGGGTTTGGCCAAACCGGAAGACGAAGAGAGCGAGTCTTCTCTGCCGCCGTCGGCCAAAGGCTCGGCCGAGCAGTTGAGTTTGTTTGATGAATAGGAAAGTAGGCGGTTATGGGCTTTTGAATGGGATGAAGTGAAATTCTTAAACTTCATCCTTTCCCTCATTCTGTTATATTCACCATTGTCCCGATAAAAGGTTTTAGTTGCATTTGTTTTTCGTAAAGGCATTGATTATCTTCTTTTGGAAAAGAATTCCTAATTTGCGTTCTATAATCGACAACCGGTTGCCTTTGACCGCGTCCGGTTCCCGAGTAGGGGCGAAGCATTTTCTTAACAAATCAAGAAATGATCGACGTTTTTGGTTGCATAACGTTAAATTTTTTGAGTTTGCAGCGTCTTGACGAAAATGCTTCGCCCTTACTTCGAACATCGCAAGATGAAAGGCAGAATCGTATCGAGGGACGGACGCGCCACTGCATGTCAATAGTCGCACTCAACGGGTTCGCGGCAATCTCCTTGAGATCGCCACTTTTTTTAACAGTAGTTTCATTAGCAATTATAAAATTGTTATTTCTTTTGCTCAAAACTATTTTGCCGTTCAAACCCAAAAAAAAGAGCTTAAATGAAAAACCATATTTTAAAGGTAAAGAAAAAGCTAAAAGTTATGCAAAGAACATTGCTGAAAGATAGTGTTTTGAGCAAGGATATTGATACTAATCGTGAATTCATTTTACCATTCTCAAACGCAGAAAAAATTTCGGATGTTAAATTGATTTTTATCGGGCAAGATCCAACGGTAAGGAATGAAGAAGCGCGGAAAAAAATTAAAGTAACATTGAATTTAGATAAAGAAAATAGTCTAAAAAAATACTTAAGAAGAGTTTGTGAAATTCTACAAGTTGATATTGAACATCAAGTTTACGCCACTAATTTATACAAATGTTTTTTTACAGAACCTCCCGCTAATGATGAAAGGGTTTTGACAAGGCATTTTAAAATTTGGATGGATTTTCTCATTTATGAATTGAAAGAATTTAAGAATCCGTTTGTAATAACCTTGGGCGAACCGTTAATAAAGCAATTAATTCATTCGAATAGTAAAAAAGTAAAATATTATTGGGACTACATTGGTCAGACAAAATCCGGCGGGAATTTCAAATATAACGAACCTTCCGAAAATTATTTGCAAAGACGAATCTATCCGATTGCTCATCAACCGAATTGGAGTCGGAACGAGTTTTACAAAACCTATTTGAATGATTATTTGACTTATTTAAAAAGAAATGAAAATTTAAAATCAAACGCTTGGCAATCGCTTTCAATCTAAGATCAATAAGGTGAAATGAAGTTGAACCTAAAAAACGAAAAACGTCTTACCATTATTTTTCTGCTTTTTGTCTTTTTATCGGGCTGCAATACCTCCGGTAATTTACCCTACAAAGTAACCAAATCCGACAGCGATTCCGTTTTTGTGACCCACATTGTCTCGGATACGCTTTTTAACAGCAAGCAGAGTATTTACATTTTAGCATTTGATAATAACTATTTCAATAATCACAGAATCGCTCTTGCCTATAGCGGTGCTCATTTGGAAAAAACGAGCAGAATGGCGGAGCAGGCACATGCCATTACCGCAATCAACGGGAGCTTTTTTGATGAGGATAAAGGCGGAGGCGTGACCTACGTGGAAAGGAACGATTCGGTTTTAAGTCACTCCCAAACCACCAATCACAAATGGGCAAAACCCGATAGCCTGATTAACGGCATTCTGATTCTGACCAAACAAAACCGTCTGAAAATTCTGCCTGCCAAACCTGAGCACTATTACGAAACATCCAAAGAAGAAAAATTCGCTATTGTTTCCGGCCCGCTTTTGCTACGGCATTCCATTGCCCAAAAACTTCCGAACATGAGTTTTTCATATAAACGGCATCCCAGAACCTGTTTGTGTAAAACAAATAACGCTGTCCTGTTTATTGCGATAGACGGACGAACCAAAAACGCGGCAGGAATGACCCTGCCTGAAGTACAGACATTCTTAAAGCGTTTGGGCTGTATCGATGCCATTAATTTGGACGGCGGAGGTTCAACAACGATGTGGACAAGAGAAAAAGGCGTCGTTAACCATCCCAGCGATAAAGAAGGCGAACGGCCGGTGGCAAATGCTATTTTGATATTAAAAAAATAAATAACTCTACGTGTAAAAATAACTCGGCACCACTCAATAAATAGCGGATAAAAGTCGGGACAGAAGCTCTGTTTAAAAGTACTTTAAAAATCTTCCGGTTTTATGTATATTAAAAAAAACAGGGAAGACTTATGAAAACAAATGAATTAATAAAAGAAATAAAAAGATTGCCGCTTTCAAAAAGAATTTACGTCATTGAGCAGGCCATACATTCGATCAGAGAACAGGAAGAAAAAAAGCAAATGAAAAGGGCTGTTGATCTTCTGTTTGACGATTATAAAAGTGACAAAAACTTAACGGCGTTTACAACCTTGGATTTTGAAGATTTCTATGAAACAAAGTGAAATATGGTTGATTAACCTTGATCCAACCATTGGTGCAGAAATTAGGAAAACACGACCTGCCATAATTGTCAACGACAATGTACTTGGAAAACTCCCATTAAAAATAATTGTGCCTCTTACAGATTGGAAAGAAAAATATGAAATTGCACCATGGATGATTAAAGTAGAGCCTGATTCAAATAATAGATTAAATAAGACTTCTGCAGCCGATTGTTTTCAAATCCGATCTATCTCTGAGCAAAGATTTGTGAAAAAGATAGGAAGCGTTTCGGAAAGTATAATGGATGAAATAAGAATAGGGCTGTCAAAAGTCCTGTCTATTGAATGCGAGTAAATCCTTAAAATTAAAAAAATCAGAGCACTCATTGTTTGAATATTATTTTTTAAAATACATAATCGAATTTGAAAATGCATATTAATATGTACAAAACAAAAGAAGGACTAATATGGGACAAGTTGAGCTGGAAAGCGATATAATACCTCTTTCCGAATTCAGGGCTAATACGGCAAAGTTTTTAAAGCAAATCGAAGAAACAAAACGTCCGTTAATACTAACTCAACATGGTAATAGTACGGCCGCGTTGTTAGATGTAGCGTCATACCAAACTCTAATCGAAAAAATTGAACTATTGCAAGACATTCAAATCGGTGAAAGACAGATAAAGGAAGGAAAACTTCTGACGCACGAACAGGTCAAGCAAGAACTACTGGAACGTTTCCAAAAATGATAATCCTTTTGCCGAAAAGCGGTAGAAAAACTCCCGAAAAAAACCGACAGGTCATATTTCTTAATCCTCACAAAAATACTTCTCCACTTCGTATAAAGGAATAAACTTCAGCTTTTGTTCGGGTAACTCGGCCGGCGGCTGTGAAGAAACCACATAACCCTTTGGCACATTGGGATATTCCTGCAAAAGCAAATGCAAGCTCTTTAATCGCCCGGCTTTGCCGCTTTTAACCTCAATCGGGCAAATGTCGCCGCGGGCAACGGTCAGGTAATCCACTTCCGCCGTGCTGCTTTTGGCCTCGCGCGCCCAAAAATATAGCGCACCTTTTTTACAGGCGATGAGTTCCTGTCCCACAAACTGCTCGGCCAGAGCGCCGTTGTAAATGGACAACAAATCCTCTTTACCGAATTCCCGATAAATTTTAACGCCGTTTAAAAATTGCATCAACCCGATATCCAAAAATACGATCTTGAATTTACGTTCATTGGCCGAAGCACCCAACGGCAATCCGGCCGGCGAGGCTGCCGGAACCTTGTGCACGATTCGGGCCATGCGCAAAAGGTCAAATGCCTTTTTTATGGTTGGATTGCTGAATCCTTCCGCCAATCGATTGTATTTGGCGCGTTGACCTACCATGCGGGCGGAATTCAACAGGACGGCATTCAGGCAACGTTTGTCCGTAAAAGGCGCGTATTTGGCAAAATCCTGACGAAAGGTTTCAATGAGTTGCTCCTGGATTTCAAAGACGCGACGATAATTTTGTGTTTCCGAAAAAACGCGAACCGCCTCGGGCATTCCGCCGATCAGGAAATAATCCTTAATATTTTGCAAAAGTAATTGGTGGGCCGTTTCACTGATATTTTCATCCGATTGATGCAGCGCTTTAAGCAAACGTTCTTTTCCCAAGGCCAAAAGAAATTCGGAAAAAGTTAAAGGATACATTTCTAAGAATTGAATACGACCTACGGGAAAAGAAATTTCTTTTAAGGCAAATTCCAATAATGATCCTGCGGCAATTACATGAAGCTCGGGCAAATCTTCATAAAAATAGCGCAAAGCCATTAAAGCTCGAGGACAACTTTGAATCTCATCAAAAAACAAAAGATCTTCTCCTGGAGTAATTGCGGTGTCTAAAATAAGCTCCAGCTCCGCTATGATCCGCTTAACATCCAAGTTCTTTTCAAAAACGGGATGAATATCCAAACGTTTTTCCAGATCGATAACATGAACTTTGCCCTGAAAATAGTTTTTGCCAAATTGAAGAATGCTAAACGTTTTCCCGACCTGCCGCGCACCGCGAACAATTAACGGCTTCCTTGAATCGGCTTGTTTCCATGCGATTAGTTTTTGTTCGATAAATCGTTTCATAGTGCCACCCATTTAAAAATACAAGGTAAATATAAAGAGTAGAATTTAAAAATACAAGGTTATTTTTAAATTAAAACTTTAAAAAACCAAGGTAATTTAATTTTCTTCCCTAATTTTTTTTCTACCTCTTGACAATTTAATTTCTTTTGTTATATTTGTTATATAACAATTCAAAAGGAGTCCCAATGCTGATTTCCGTGGATTTTAATTCGGAAACACCGATTTACGAGCAATTAAAAGAACAAATTGTGATGGGTATTGCTTCCGGCGCTTTGAAACCCGGCGAGCAATTGCCGTCCATCCGGCAAATGGCCGAAGACCTGGGCGTCAATTTGCACACGATCAACAAGGCTTACAACCAGCTAAAGGCCGACGGAATATTAACGGTCGATCGGCGTAAGGGCGCGGTGGTCAATGCCTTAACCGGCCCGGCAACGCTGCAGCAAAAAGATGAAATCCGGAAAAAGCTAAAACCGATTTTGGCCAGGGCCATTTGTTTCGGACTATCAAAAAATGAAATCGAAGATCTTTGTAATGATCTTTACCATGAAATTACCGGAGGCAACCATGAATAATCTCATAATTTATTTGGCGGTTTCGGCACTTTTTTATGTCATAAATTTACTCATACCCGTATTTATGAAGCCCTCGATTTGGTTTGGCGTGCGCCTGCCATCCGGCAATGAAAACGAATCGTTTGTCAAGGCTACAAAGCGTCAATTTCGGCTTTTGGTATCGTTGCTCTTTTTGGGGTATTTGTTGATCACGCTTATTATTTTAAAGTATTATTTCACGAACGATCTGTTTGAGGGTTTAATTTTAGGGCAAGTGATCATTTATTTCGCGGCCGTTTTTCATTTTAACAAGAAAACATTGCAGTGGAAAAACCGTACGCAAGCAAATTTCTCTGCGCAGGATAAGGTTATTGTCGATACCGCATTCCGGCAAGGGAAATTAACGGTTTCGCCCTGGTGGTTTGTCGTTTCGTTTGCAGTGGTGTTCGCCCATTTCCTTTTCGTAAATCTTAAGTTCGACCAATTCCCGCAACGCCTGGCCGTTCATTACAATA
>JALWEA010000556.1:0-4173 GCA_027039465.1 Calditrichia bacterium
ACCGTAAAAATGTACCGATAGCGTGGATCACTCAGCAGATTTTTATTTACCTGCATTTCGGGCAAAACCAATGTCAAAATCCGCAAACATTCCGCAATCTCCCGTAAGGCAGGTAAAAATGCTTCTTTCAGTAATTGGTAATCGCGATGATAGCCGGAAGGCAAATTGGTCGTCAGCATCTTGATTTGCTCCGGTAAGGATCGCAACAAATTGCAGCGGGCACGCAGCAATTCGAACACATCCGGATTCTTTTTGTGCGGCATAATGCTCGAGCCGGTGGTGATGTTTTCGGGAAAATGCAGAAAATCAAAATTTTGGCTTTGAAACAGAACCAAGTCCATGCTCAATTTGCTTATCGTCTCGGCCAAACCGCCGATCGCCTCACTCACTACCCGTTCCGTTTTCCCGCGCCCCATTTGCGCGTAAACGGAATTGTAATTCAACGTTTCAAAACCTAACAACCGCGTAGTCAATGTTCGATCCAAAGGAAAGGTAGAGCCGTAACCGGCTGCCGAGCCCAAAGGATTTTTATTAACAATGCGATAAGCGCCTAATAGCTGCCACAAATCATCCGCCAAACTTTCGGCAAAAGCGCCCAACCATAAACCGAAAGACGAAGGCATGGCCACCTGAAAATGGGTGTAGCCTGGCATCATGACCTCTTTGTATTTTTCGCTCAAATTCTGCAATACATCGAATAAAGCTTTGGCTTCTTCAACGATCGTTTGAATTTGAGCACGCGTAAATAAACGCAAATCCGTCAAAATCTGATCATTGCGCGAACGTCCGGTGTGCAAACGCGCGCCTGCTTCCGGCCATTTTTGCGTCAGCATCAGCTCCACCTGTGAATGCACGTCTTCCACACCCTCTTCAATTTCAAAATTACCGGAATCGATTTGCCGTAAAATTTCCTTCAATCCTTTTTTCAAAATTCGGAAGGTCGATTCGTCCAGCAAATTTATTTTACGCAACATGGTACAATGCGCCAACGAACCGATGACATCCCAACGGGCCAACATTAAATCCAGCTCCCGATCTTTGCCGATGGTGAACCGTTCAATTTGCGCGTTCAAAACATCCTGATTTTTTTGCCACAATTTTTTACCTGAGGCTTTCATGCGCTTGCTTCCTTTTCTCTTGAAAAAAATTCTTCCAAAAGACGGATGTATGTTTCAATCCCGTCTTCCAATTCTTTTTTGAAAATAAATTCGTTGGCGGTATGCGAACGCGGCGATTCTCCAGGCCCCATTTTAACGGACGGCGCCTGAATGTATGTTTGATCCGACAATGTGGGCGATCCCGTGGTCTTAATTCCGATTTTCCTGGCAACGCGCACCAACGGATGTTCCGTCGGGATGGACGAAGGCCTCAGGTTCAGCGAAGCTTTTAAAATCTCGCTCTGAATGTTTTCTTTAATCGTATTCAGAATTTCTTCATTGGAATACATTTCCGTAGTACGCACATCCACCGTAAAATCGCAGCGATCGGGCACAACATTGTGCAGCTCTCCGGCATGAATCATGGTTACGGTCATTTTAACCGGCCCTAAATTCGCGGAAACTTTGGGAAATCGGTAAGAGGCAAACCAGCGAATGTCTTCCATGGCATTTAAAATCGCGTTTTCACCCACATCGCGTGCTGCATGTCCGGCCTTGCCATGAGCGCGGCAGCGCAAAACCATCAAACCTTTTTCCGCTACGGCCATTTCCATGCCCGTGGGTTCTCCCACAATGGCCAAATCGATGTGTCCGATTTCTGGCAAAACGGAACGAATACCGTGTGCGCCCGAATTCTCTTCTTCCCCGGTTGCGGCAATGACGATATTGTATGGTAAATCCGGCACATCATAAAACCGGACAAAGGTCGCCAATAACGAAACCAACGGCGCACCCGCGTCATTACTGCCCAACCCGATGAGTTTGCCGTCTTTTTCGGTCGGCGTAAACGGATCACTCTGCCAACCATTGACCGGTCGCACTGTGTCATGATGCGAATTCAACAACAGTGTAGGTTTTTGCGCATCAAAATATTTATTCCGTGCAATAATATTGTTGTGGATGCGTTTGGTTGGTATTTGACGCTCAGCCAAAAACCGTTCGATCAAAGCGGCCGTTTTGTCTTCCTGTCCGCTGAATGACGGACTGGCAATCAATTGTTTTAACAACACGTAAGCATCGGATTGCAATCGTTGTAAATCGTACATAAACTTACTCCGGTGTAATGGTTGTTCCGATCGGCTTTCCGGAATCCGGTGGACTCAAATTCAAGGCGTTCAAAATGCGTACCTTCTTCACACCTTTCTGCAAGCTGCGAAAGGCATTCTCCAGCTTGGGAATCATGCCTTCCTGAATGACGCCTTCCTTTTTTAACCGTAAAAACTCCGAATGGCTTAATCGATTGATTACGGAATGTGCATCATTGACATCCCTTAAAACGCCGTCCTTTTCAAAAGTAAAAATGAGCTCTGTGGAAAAATACGGACTCAAAGCAACGGCCAGCTCCGTGGCAATAGTATCGGCATTGGTGTTCAGAATCTGTCCCTGCCCGTCGTGGGTCAAAGCACAAAAAACAGGGACAACTTGCTGTTCCAACAGCATTTTTACAAACGGGACATTTACCCTTTGCACATCCCCCACAAAACCGAAGTCAATGGCGCCGACCGGTCGTTTCCGACTCAAAATGACATTACCGTCTGCGCCGGTCATTCCCATTGCATTCACTTTAAGCGCCTGTAAACCTGCCACAATATTGGTGTTGAGCAGGCCTGCATAAACCATTTGCACCACTTGCAACGTTTCGGCATCGGTAATACGGCGACCTTCCACCATTTGGGTCGGAATGCCCAAACGTTCCGCCAATGCGCTGGCGCCCTTTCCGCCTCCGTGTACCAGAATTTTTTTACCTGACAAACGACTAAACCGATAGAGTACTTCCTTTAATGCCGAAGGCTCATCAACGACCTTGCCGCCTATTTTAACAATTTGTAATGTGCCCATTTGATTTTTACAATTAATCTTTTTGTTAATAATTTATTATAGTTAGTATAAATAATTTTTCTGATTTACTTTTCTAAAAAAACCTAAAAAATGCCATGATTTCGGAATTTTTTTCGATTATTGA
This sequence comes from Calditrichia bacterium, assembly GCA_027039465.1. GTDB lineage: Bacteria > Calditrichota > Calditrichia > Calditrichales > Calditrichaceae > Caldithrix. Next base: position 3,121 of record JALWEA010000556.1, read on the forward strand.
ATATTCGATGTTGATTTCTTTTCTCCCACTAATAATGAATAATCCTTTGTTTTCCAGCAATTTACATCCCCCTCTCTTCGAAGAAGAGAGGGGGAATGAGGGGGTGAGTTAAACATCGCAAATTAATTTTTCAAACGTTTCTTCTTATTAAAATTTCAATGCTTCAACCCAACCGCACAATCAAAATCCTAAAAAATCAGAATACCGACGGTTTGAGCAAAAGTCCTAACGTTTCATCCGTACCGAACATTAAATTCATATTTTGAACCGCCTGGCCGGAGGCTCCTTTAAGCAAATTATCAATAACGCTCACGATGTGCAGCCAATCGCCGTGTTTTTCCAAATGAATCAAAGCTTTATTGCTATTGGTTACAAGTTTCACATCCGGACTTTGCTCGCTGACAAAAACAAAAGGATGCGTTTCATAATAATTCCGGTACAAGTCCTCAAAAAATTCAATCGGCTGCTCAACTTTCGTGTAAACCGAGGCTAAGATGCCACGCGTAAAACTGCCGCGCATCGGTACAAAAAGTACCTGTCCGTTAAATTGCGGCATCCATGCGGACAGATTATTGCGAATTTCATTGAGATGCTGATGCTCAAAGGCTTTGTAAACCGAAATATTATTGTTACGCCAGGAATAATGGGTCGTCGTTTTGGGCGCTTGTCCGGCTCCGGTGGAACCGGTTACGGCCGTAACGTGAATATCACTCTTTAACATTCCTTTCTTTGCCAGAGGCAAATAGGCCAACTGAATGGCCGTGGCAAAACAACCCGGATTGGCCACGTAATCGGCCTGTCGAATCGCTTCGCGATTGGCTTCCGGCAACCCGTAAACAAACGGCAAATTTTCCGGACGTTGAACCCGAAAATCCTGACTTAAATCAATGATCTTTTTTTGCGCCAATTCCGGCTGTTCCGACAAAAGTTTTTGCGAGGCGCCATGGCCCATGCTTAAAAACAAAACATCGACATCATGCAAGGGAATATCATCCCGAAATACCAAATCCGTTTCGCCGATTAAATCGGCAAATACTTCGGTTACTTTTTTAC
>JALWEA010000556.1:4183-7204 GCA_027039465.1 Calditrichia bacterium
GCAACAACTCGCCTCCCGTGTAACCGGCGCCGCCCACAATCCCGACACGGATCATGAATTTTCCTCCTGATTTTGGTGTACGGCATGGTAAATACGGGTCTGGTTTGCCAACAATTTGGCAAAGCCTTTGGCATCTTCCGCCGTCCAGGCGCGGTTTATTTCTCCGTAAGAAGCAAATTGAGCATCCATCAAATCAAAAGGACTTTCAATCCCCAGAATCTCAAACCGGTAGGGATGCAATCTTAAAAAGACTTTACCCGTAACAGACTGCTGACTATGTTCCAAAAAGACTTCGATGTCACGCATTACCGGTTCCAGGTATTGACCTTCGTGCATGAGCATGCCGTACCAATTGCTCAATTGATCCTTCCAATAAATTTGCCATTTGGTTAAGACATGCTTTTCCAAAGCTTGATGCGCTTTAATGATCAGAATAGGAGCCGCGGCTTCAAATCCGACCCGACCTTTTATGCCGATAATCGTATCCCCAACATGAATATCGCGCCCGATGCCAAACGGCGCAGCCATGGCATTTAAAGCTTTGATGGCTTCGACCGGATTTTGAAAACGGATTTCATTAATACCGACACATTCTCCTTTTTCAAAATGTAAGGTCAAGTTTTCCGGTTCGGACTTACTAACTTTGGTGGGATAGGCTTCTTCGGGCAACGGCATATCGGATCGCAAGGTCTCCTTACCGCCCACCGATGTACCCCAAAGTCCCTGATTAATGGAGTATTCCGTTTGTTTCCAATCCAATTCAACGCCGTGCTTCTTTAAATATTCTATTTCCTGTTCGCGCGTCAATTTTTGCTCGCGTACAGGCGTAAGAATTTCCAAATCCGGCGTTAAAATATTAAAAACCATATCAAAGCGAATCTGGTCGTTACCTGCGCCGGTACTGCCGTGAGCGATAAAATCGGCCTGAATTTGCCGGGCATATTCGGCAATGGCGATAGCTTGAAAAACACGTTCTGCGCTTACCGAAAGCGGATAAGTACCGTTGCGCAACACGTTTCCGAAAATCAAATACCGCAATCCTTTGGCGTAATACTCGTTTTCGATATTAATGGTTTTGTGGCTGGCAGCACCCAATAACTTGGCCCGATCCGATAACGATTTTTCTTCATCGGACGAAAAACCGCCGGTATTCACCGTTACCGTATGCACTTCCAGGTCCAAATCTTGTGAAAGATATTTAACGCAGTAAGAAGTGTCCAGTCCGCCGCTAAAGGCTAACGCTACTTTTTTCTTGCTCATATTTTACTTGGTCCTTTGTTGAATTTTGCTGATGTTTCGCTTTTTCCTCGGGATCGAATAACATGGCCGTGCACAAACAATGTTTGTAATTCGTACGCTTTAGAATGTCAAAATTGACGCAGCTTTCACATCCCTTCCAGAAATCTTCGTCATCGGTCAACTGAGCAAAAGTAACCGGACGATAACCCAGTTCATAATTAATTTTCATTACGGCCGGACTTGTGGTAATCCCGAAAAGTTTTGCCGTTGGGAATTTTTTCCGCGACAATTCAAAAGCCGCTTTCTTGATCATTTTTCCCAAGCCCATGCTGCGGAACTGCGATTTGACAATCAAGCCGGAGTTGGCAACAAAGTTCTTCTCTTTACCCCATGACTCGATGTAACAAAATCCGGCAAATTCACCGTTTTCCGTCAAAGCAATAACGGCTTTGCCCTCACGCATTTTACTTTTAATGTATTCCGGTTCGCGCTTGGCAATACCGGTACCGCGAACTTTAGCGGCGTCTTCGATGGTTTGGCAGATTTCCTCCGCATACTTAAAATGATCTTCGTTGGCCGTAAAAATTTGCACTTTTACGTTATCGGTTAAAGGTTTTGGATTCATTTTTCCTCCGGAAAATTATTTATTTTGATTTTTGTTTTTTGAATTATGTAAAAAATCGGAAGAAGGGAATAACCCTTACGGTCGTCGCAACCTAAAAGGTCGCAAAAAAGGAAGGTCAAGAATGAGAGCAAAAAAATAAACGTTCATTGTATTTCGATCGATTTTAAACCATATTATTTATTACAAATCACCAAATGAACATAGCGGTGATTGCTTGTGCATTTAAATTGGAGCCAATTTACAAAAAATAAAATTAAATGCAAATATTAATGCATTTTTTTGTATTTATATACAATTCGTTCATTAAACTAAGAAAGGCCGTCCCGAAAAACGAGACGGCCTCGCTTATTGCTTCTTTCCGTAGAGGCGGCTCACACTTCCTTGTGCATCTTTAACTTTCGGAAACTTTTTGCTTTTGTTAATTATCCAAATAAAACTGCGCAAATATTGTCCTTTTGAAGACGAATCGTAACACCCTTTATTTTTACAATCGGATTTATTAAATTCATAAAAAAAGGACACCCCATGAGAACCGACAGTTTTTGGAAAAAAGTTTTAGAAGAACTTTTTGCGGATTTTTTGAAATTCTTTTTCCCGGATATTCACAAAGACATCGATTTTAGCAAGGGATACCAATTTTTAGACAAAGAATTTCAGAAGATCAGTAAAGAGTCCAAAACAGGCAGAAAAATCGTTGACAAATTAGTCAAGGTATTCTTAAAAGACGGCCAAGAAAAATGGCTGTTGATTCATATTGAAATTCAGGCACAAAGGGAAAAAGAATTTGCCAGGCGCATGTTTACCTACAATTACCGCATTTTCGACCGATATCAAAAAGAAACCATTAGTCTGGCTCTTTTAACCGATCGGGATGCCCGGTACCGTCCGAATGAATTTCGCATTAAGCGTTGGGGCTTTGAGTGTTTATTTAAATTTCCATTGGTTAAGATCATTGATTATATTGATTACGAGTTTGACAAGGATAAAAATCCGTTTTCATTACTGGTTCAGGCTTTTTTAACGACCATGGAAACGCAAGGCGACGACTTAAGCCGTTATCGTTGGAAACGGGAATTTATTTTGCAAATGCAAAAATCGGGTGTAAGCAATGAAACCTTGTTCCGAGTTCATAAGTTTATTGAATGGATCATGGTGCT
>JALWEA010000557.1 GCA_027039465.1 Calditrichia bacterium
GTCCTTTGCACGGTTTGGCCAATCAGGAAGTGTTGCGCTGGATTCAGGGTGTTATGGAAAAAATGGGCGGCAAATTGCCGACGAAAGAAGAATTGAAAAAATTCGTTTGGGATACGTTGAATTCCGGCCAGGTTATTCCGGGTTACGGCCATGCCGTATTGCGTAAAACCGACCCGCGTTACACCGCTCAGCGTGAATTTGCCTTGAAACACTTGCCGGACGATCCGATCTTCAAACTGGTTAGCATGCTGTACGAAGTGGTTCCGCCGATTCTGCAGGAACAAGGCAAAGCCAAGAATCCGTGGCCGAATGTTGATGCTCATTCCGGTGTAATTCAATGGCATTACGGCGTTCGCGAATATGATTTTTACACGGTCATGTTCGGTGTTGGCCGCGCCATCGGTGTGTTGAGTAACATCGTTTGGGATCGCGCCGTCGGTCAGGCCATTGAGCGTCCGAAATCAATTACCACCGATATGATCGAAGAGATCGCCGGTATTAAAAAGAAATAACCGTAGTTTAAAAATCACTAAAAAACCGAAAGGCCGCTTTTGCGGCCTTTTGTGGTTTATAAGAGGAATACTAATTGAATTTTTATGTGAAAGCTAACCAAAAATATTTAAAATTTGGAAAAATCACTTACTAACTTAATACCCTTCCCTGATGTATTAGGGAAGGGGTTAGGGGATGGATTAAGAAATAACAACAACTAAAAAATGTTAGAGATAAACTCTAAGATTTCGAGGCCAAGAATCTATGCCCGCCCAAATGAATTTCCCGTAGGGAAATTTGCACATAGCCCATGGCTTTAGCCATGGGGTTGGAGTAAGCCGCCTTTCGTTTTTTCGGACTGATTGCTATCAGTCCGAAAACATTTGTCATCTGACTGATAGCAATCAGTCAGATGGCCACAAAACTGGAAAAATGATGATGTGGTGCCGAACATAATTCCCGCATTTAAAAATGCGGGCTATTGGCTTTCGTCCCTTCGGGACGGATCGGTAGCTCTTTCTATCCGGCGATTTTTATTCGTACGAATTAGATTCTTGATTGAGAAATTCCTGAGTCTGTCTCCTACTTTTTTGTTATTATTTCATTTTTAGCCCATTTCAAAAATTCGTAAGGAAAGTGTAAATAAGCAGTGGGCAAATTGTTCTTTTAAATTTTAAATATTTTTGGTTGGTGCTTTTAAAATAAGAAATTAAAGAATCTAATATCTTGATGTTTAAATATTGAATAAAATAATCTCGAGCGGTCCATACAAACATTCTAATGACTTTAACAGTTGGTGTACTCTCCTTTTTGTCAACATTTTCCCGTAAAAAATTAACCTAACTTCAATAAAAGGTAAAAAAATATTTTCTTTTGTTGAAATTAGTAACTATATTCTGTATTACTAAAATGTATTGTGTAAAAATAGCGAGAGAGTGCATGGCTCGTTGGCTACAGACGCCGTTTTTTTTCTCTGTAATTTTTTTACTTTTAATTTCCTGTCGTTCGGATTATTCCACTTTACGTCCGCCTCAACCGGAGTGGATCGCGAACGCTGTTTTTTACCAAATCTTTCCCGAGCGATTCCGAAACGGTAATCCTGCCAATGATCCCGATAAAAGATCGCTTTACGGAAGCTATCCGCACGATACAACTTCCGCCTGGAATGTGAGCCCTTGGACGTCCGATTGGTACAAACTGCAGCCCTGGGAAAAAGAAAACGGTAAAGGATTTGCTTACAATGCCCAGCGGCGACGTTACGGCGGCGACTTGCAAGGCGTGTTGGAAAAATTGGATTATTTGCAGGATTTGGGTATTAACGCCATTTATTTTAATCCGATCTTTGAATCGCCCTCTCTCCATAAATACGATGCCGCAACTTACATCCATGTGGATGATAACTTCGGCCCTAATCCTCAAAGAGATCGTCAAATTGTTGCTACGGAAAATCCCATTGATCCCAAAACATGGCATTGGACAACGGCCGATCGTTTGTTTTTGCAGTTGATCAAAGAAGCGCATAAACGGAATATACGCATTATTTTGGATGGCGTTTTTAATCATGTGGGCATGACCTTTTGGGCATTTGAAGATGTGCGCAAAAACGGCCCTCGCTCCAGTTACAAGGATTGGTTCACGATTTATTCCTGGGATGACCCGAAGACGCCGCAAGATGAATTCAAATACAAAAGCTGGATGAATGTGCCCGAGCTGCCGGAACTAAAACAGGACAAGCACGGTTTGATTCCGCCTGTTCGCAAGCACATTTTCGATATTGTCAGCCGCTGGATGGATCCGGATGGAGACGGCGATCCGTCGGATGGAATTGACGGCTGGCGG